>JASHUF010000135.1 GCA_030040175.1 Acidobacteriaceae bacterium | reverse complement strand
CGGGCGCGAGTTTTCGAAGTAGCTGTCCTTGTCGATGGCCGTGGCGTAAATGGAGTCGCGCAGGGGCTTGAGCGGCAGGGCGACAAAGTTGCTGGGAACCACGGTTTCGAGCAGCTCGGCGATGGCCGCGTCGAGAGCCAGAAAGCAGGGGGCCGGCTTCTCGTGATCGTATTTGGGAAGATCGCGCGACTCGAACTTTGGCGAAAAAGTGGTGAGCGCGCCGGCCAGCGAGAGCATGTGCAGAAACAGCGCCTCGGGGTGGACGTGGGGGGCGTCAAACATGTGGCGCGACACCGGCAGGTGGACGTTGATGGTATAAAGCAGCCAGAAATTGGCGATATCAGAGGCGCTGAAGTCGGCCAGGGACTGGTTGCGCTGGCGCCGCGTGCCGGCCAGCTGGCTGCTGCGGGAGACCAGGGTTTCAATCTGGCCGCGGAGAATCCCCGTGAGCAGCTCATTTCCTTTGATGTTGAGCAGCGGAGGGGCAAATTTGGGATCGAAGCGGTAGCCGCCGGCCTCGGTCTTTTCGATCTGCGCCAGCGGCAGCAGCACCGCGCCTTCGAGGTTTTCGTTTTCGGCCAGAATCTGCAGATTCTTGCGCGCCAGCGAGACCGGCTTCTCCACGCCGGAGCTGTTTTCGTCGCGCAGCATCTGCAACTCGGAGTAAAAGCGCGTGCTCGCTCCTCCGCGCTGCAGGGCGACGTTGATGCCGCCGGGACGGTCCTGCGGGACGGAGAGATAGAAGAGGCACGATGGCCGGTTGTCGGAAAAGCATTCCTCCAGGGTGCGCGAGGCCGGGGGCGAATCGGAGGCGGGAACGTCCAGCATCAGGCCGTCGGGGAAGATGCCGGAAGCTTCGGTGAGGCTGAGCCGTCCCTGGCTCAGCCCGGCCGCGTCGATCTGCAGGGAAGCAAAACCCCAGTTGCGGTAGGAGAGGGCAGCGGAAAGAAAGCGGAGGGTATCCTCAAAAAAACGGTCCTGGGCCTGCAGGTGCTGGGGCGACAGGAACACGCCTTTCGACCAAACCACCGGCTGCAGCTGTCTCATCTCTGCATCTCCCGCCCGGAAAACGAGTATACACTGGTGCGTAGTTTGAAACGGCGATGAAACGGTTCGCGGGTAATGCTCACTAACCTTGCGGGCAGCTTTTTGACTTGACACGGGTACGGTCTCATTCAATAATCATCTGGCTCCCGATTCGGACGCACGGACCTCCCTGACATTCACATAAGTTCTTGCGTTCATTTCGAACAAAGGAATCTGTGGGAACGGACCCCGCTGCGGGATTCGCTTTGGGACGAACAGGCGACCGGAGAGGAGAGCGCCGCGCAGTTCCTGCGCGCAGGGGGCTCCGGGGGGATTAGATATGGCCAAGGAAAGCACACAGCACAAACTCGATCGCGTCCGTTCACCGCGCGTGCACATCACCTACGACGTCGAGATCGGCGACGCTATCGAGATGAAGGAACTGCCTTTTGTTATGGGCGTTCTAGGAGATCTGACGGGGCAGCCGGAGCAGCCGCTCGCGGCCCTCAAGGATCGCAAATTCGTAGAGATCAACCCCGACAACTTCGACACCGTGCTCAAGGGCATGCAGCCGCACCTGGCGTACTCGGTTGCCAACAAGCTGAGCGACGATCCCAATGCGGGACAGATCAGCGTCAATCTGAAGTTCGAAAGCCTCGACGACTTCTCGCCGGAGAATGTGGCCAAGCAGGTGGGGCCGCTCAAGGAACTGCTCGATCTGCGGACGCGCCTTTCTGACCTGCGCGGAAGCCTGCAGGGCAACGACAAACTGGACGAGGCGCTGTTTGAGGCGGTCTCCAACACGGAGACGCGGGAGAAACTGCGCTCGGAACTGGGTAAAGGCGGAGGTGCGGAATGAGCCCCAAGGAAGCAGCAGCGGCGGCCAGCGCCGCCACAACCACCCAGGAAGAACAGGGCCTTCTCGAACAGATTGTGTCTCAGGGCCGCTTCAATCGGGATGCGGCGTCGCTCGAGCGCGGCCGCGACATGGTGAAGGAGTTTGTCAGCCAGGTGCTGGAGGGCCATATGACCCTCACGCGCGACGCGGAAGCCTCTATCCAGGCGCGCATCGCGCAGATCGACCGGCTGATCTCGCTGCAGTTAAACGAAGTACTGCATTATCCGGCTTTTCAGAAACTGGAAGGGACCTGGCGCGGCATCAAATACCTGATCGATCAGTCGGAAACCAGCGAAATGCTCAAGATCAAGGTGCTCAACGCCAGCAAGCGCGAGTTGCTCAGGGACCTGCAGCGGGCGCCCGAATTCGACCAGAGCGCGCTATTCAAGAAGGTCTACGAAGAAGAGTTCGGCGTCTTCGGCGGGGCGCCCTTTGCCTCCCTTGTGGGCGATTACGAGTTCGGCCGCGGGCCGGAGGACATCGAGTGCCTGGAGCGTATCTCTCAGGTGGCTTCGGCGGCGCATGCGCCGTTTATTTCGGCGGCCAACTCCGAGCTGCTCAACCTCTCGAGCTACACGCAGCTGGGCGCGCCCCGCGATATCGGCAAGATCTTCGATTCGACCGAATACGCCAAATGGAAGAGCTTCCGGCAGTCGGACGACTCGCGCTACGTAGCCCTGACTCTTCCTCACATTCTCATGCGTCTTCCCTATGGGAAGGACACCAAGCAGATTGAGGCCTTCGACTACGAAGAGGCGGTCGACGGCAGCGATCACTCGAAATACCTGTGGGGCAATGCGGCCTTCGGGCTGGCGGCGCGGCTCACCAATTC
>JASHUF010000134.1 GCA_030040175.1 Acidobacteriaceae bacterium | reverse complement strand
GGGGAAACAGGGCCCCGCTTGCGAACGAAGTGCACAAAAGCTTGTGGATGATTGTGTACAATACCGGATGCGAACGTCAAGGAAATTCTTTCTAGGCGCTCCGGTTTCCTGTGGGATTCTCGCTCGAGCTTCGCGCCGCGTCCTTCTTTACCAGCTTCCCCGCTCGCCGAAGATGTCGATCACGTGCGCCAGCCGGTTGCAGCCGTTCTCCCAGTTAGCCTGCAATCCCCGCTCCACCCGCTCCGCATCGCCGGCCACGATGGCCGCGATGATCTCGTCGTGCTCCGCCACCGAGAGGTGCAGGTCGTTGATAATCGAGCTCGCGTAGAGCCGCCAGTAGCGCTCCGCCTGCGGCTCGATGGACTTGTGCAGCGCCAGCAGCCGCGGCCCTGCGCCCGACTCGATGATCGTACGGTGGAAATTGCGGTCGAGATCGAAGATCCCCGCTGCCCGCGAGTCCTTGGCGGTGAGGATTTCGCGCAGCTGGTTGTTGAAAGTCTTCAGCCGGCCGGCGAGCTCCACGCGCCTGGCCTTAGGCAGGGCCGCGGTCCGCCGGCCCGCCAGGCCCTCTACGTGGCCGATGATCGAATACAGCTCTCCCGCATCCTCTTTCGTAAGCGGGGCCACAATCATCCGCGACTTGCGCGCATTCTTGTGCTCGATCACGTAGCCCTCGCGCTGCAGCCAGTGCAGCGCGCTGCGCACCGGCGTCCGGCTCATGGAAAGATGCCGCGCCAGGTCGGCCTCCACGATCCACGAGCCCGGCGAGAGCCGCCCATGGACGATCAGCTCCCGGATCTCGTAAAACGCCTTGCGCAGGCTGTTGCCGTCGTGATCGCCTCGCGCGCGCGCGGCGTGTTTCGTGCTGGATATCCGGACTGGCATGGTGCTACCGCTCCCCCGAAGGACCACGCGCCGGCAGGATGCTCCCGGCGGTTTCCCTTTCCACGTTGTATCGCTCATTTCATTCTAACGGGTAAAAAGGAGTATCCAAGATTGTAGACAATCGGTATAGTGCTATACGTATGCCCTCCATCCGGGTCATCGATTCTCACACTGCGGGCGAACCAACCCGTGTTGTCATCTCCGGAGGGCCCAGCCTCGGACGCGGTTCGCTCGGCCGGCGTTTGCAGCGGCTTGCCGCCGATCACGACCATTTCCGCTCCGCCGTCGTCAATGAGCCGCGCGGCTCCGACGTGATGGTGGGCGCGCTGCTGCTCAAGCCTTCCGACGCCCGCTGCGCCGCCGGCGTCATCTTTTTCAACAACGTCGGCTATCTTGGCATGTGCGGCCACGGCGCCATTGGCGTGGTGGCCACGCTCGCCCATCTGGGCCGCATCGAGCCCGGCGAGCATCTCATCGAAACCCCGGTGGGCGTAGTCCGCGCTACCCTCCACGGCGCCGGCAAGGTCACGGTCGAAAACGTCGTCAGCTTCCGTCACCGCAAAGGCGTCGTCGTCGATGTTCCCGGGTTCGGGCCCGTCACCGGCGAGATTGCCTGGGGCGGGAACTGGTTCTTTCTCGTCGAGCAGGCGCCCTTCGATCTTACGCTCGCACATCGCGACGCGCTCACGGATTACGCCTGGGCCATTCGCGGCGCCCTGCGCGCCCAGGGCATCGCCGGCCCCGAGGGCCAGGAGATCGATCACGTCGAGCTCTTCGCGCCCGCTGCATCGCCCGAAGTCGGCGGCCGCAACTTCATTCTCTGCCCGGGCAAGGCCTATGACCGCTCGCCCTGCGGCACCGGCACCAGCGCCAAACTCGCCTGCCTGGCCGCCGACGGAAAGCTCGCGCCGGGAGAGACCTGGCGCCAGCAAGGCATTCTCGGCACCTTCTTTGAGGCCTCCTACCGCCTCCGCAACGGTTCGCCGCGCGAGGTGATTCCCTCGATCACCGGTTCCGCCTTCATCACTTCGGAGAGCAAGCTCATCCTGCAACCGGGAGATCCCTTTCCGGCAGGCATTCCTTCATGAGCTCGACCGCCGACGTTGTCGTTCTCGGCGCGGGCATTGTGGGTGCGGCCTGTGCGCGGGAGTGCGCAGCCCGCGGCCTGAAGACCCTGGTTGTCGACTCCGGCTTCGTCGGCTGCGGCGCTACCGCCGCCGGTATGGGCCACATCGTCGTCATGGACGACTCGTCCGCGCAGCTTGCGCTCACGCGCTATGCGCAGCAGCTCTGGCTCGCCCTGAGCCCGGAGCTTCCGCCCGAGGTCGAATTCGAGCCGTGCGGAACACTCTGGGTCGCGGACGACGCCGAAGAGATGGAAGAGGTGCGCCGCAAGCATGCACTCTACGCCTCAGCCGGCATCGGGAGCGAAATTCTCGACGCGCACGCCCTCGCCGAAGCCGAGCCGCAGCTACGCCGTCCGCTCGCGGGTGCGCTGCTCGTTCCTTCCGACGCCGTGCTCTATCCACCTGCGGCCGCCGCGTTCCTGATGCGTGCCGCAATGCAAGCGGGCGCGCTTCTGCTTGCTCCCCAAAAAGTTCTCTCCGCAGAAAAAGGCTGTGTCCGTCTCGCTTCGGGCGAAGAGCTGCACGCCGCGCGCATTGTCAACGCTTGCGGCGCGGAATCCGTTGCCCTGCTGCCTGAGCTGCCCATCCGCAAGCGCAAGGGCCATCTGGTTATCACCGACCGCTATCCGGGATTCATCCGGCGCCAACTGGTCGAGCTCGGCTACCTGCGCAGCGCGCACGCGGTTGCCGCGGACTCCGTCGCCTTCAATGTCCAGCCGCGCAGGACCGGCCAGGTTCTCATCGGCTCTTCGCGCGAATTCGGCGCGGAAGACGCCACCATCCACCGCGCCCTGCTGGGCGCCATGGTGGCGCGCGCGCAGCAGTACCTTCCCCGGCTTGCCGATCTCCACGCCATCCGCGTCTGGACCGGCTTTCGCGCCGCGACGCCGGACAAGCTGCCGCTCATCGGCCCCTGGCCCAAAGACGATTCCCTCTTCCTCGCCACCGGCCACGAAGGCCTGGGCATCACCACTTCGCTGGCCACGGCCAAACTTCTCGTTGCTCTCCTGCTCGGCGAAGATCCGCCCATCCCTGCCGAGCCCTATCTGCCTGCGCGCTTCCTTTCGGGCAGCGCTCAGGAGGATGGCGTCTTCGCGCATGCGCCGGAGCAGTCCCATGCCTGAGACCGTCCGCCCGCTCGTGCTCAGCGTGAACGGCGCACCCATCGCGGTGCAGCCCGGCACCACCGTCGCCGCTGCGGTGCTCATGGCCGGCGCGGCCACGCGCATCTCCATCGCCGGCGAGCCGCGCGCGCCGCTCTGCGGCATGGGCATCTGCTTTGAGTGCCGCGTGACCATCGACGGCGTGCCTCACCAGAGGAGTTGCCAGATTCTCTGCCGCTCCGGCATGCAGATAGACACTGGCTCCTCGAAAGCGGGCGAAGATTATGCGAGTTGGCGGCGCGCATGAGAGAGCAATTTGACATCGTCGTGGTCGGCGCCGGACCCGCGGGTATCGCCGCTGCTGTCACTGCAGCCGAGGCCGGCCTGCGCGTTGCCGTCGTCGACGACAACTCCGCGCCCGGCGGCCAGATCTGGCGCAGTGGCGCGCATCTTCCCCGCGCCGCGCAGCATTGGATCGCCCGCCTTCAACGCTCCTCCGTCGTTCCTCTGCACGGCAGGCGCGTCTTCGACGCGCCTGAGCCCAACCTGCTCTGCGCCGAGCCGTCTGCCTTTTTGTCCGCGCTCAACGGTTCCTCGCTCGGGGCGAATTACGACTGCGCCGAACTGCGCTTCACCAAGCTGATCCTCGCCACCGGCGCGCGCGAGCGCTTCCTTCCCTTCCCCGGCTGGACCCTGCCCAACGTCATGGGCGCCGGCGCGCTCGACGCTTTGGTGCGCGGCGGGCTTCCCATCGCTCGAAAGCGCGTAGTCGTTGCCGGAACCGGCCCGCTGCTGCTCGCCGTGGCCGCGCATCTCGCGCGCCGGGGAGCGAGGATTGCCGCTGTCTGTGAGCAGGCCTCTTTCACGCAGATCGTCCGCTTTGCCGCGCGGCTTCTCTTCGAGCCGCAAAAACTCGCGCAGGGCGCGGGCTATGCGCTCGCCGTGCGCTCTGCCCGCCTGCGCACCGGGTGCTGGCCCGTTGCCGCGCACGGCGCCGGTCGCCTGCGCGCCGTTACGCTGCGCCAGGGCAACAATCTCTGGGACATCGACTGCGATTATCTGGCCTGCGGCTTCCATCTCGTCCCCAACATCGAGCTGCCCGCGCTGCTCGGCTGCTCCCCTGCCGGCGGTTTCGTTGCCGTCAACGAATTACTCGAGACCTCCGTTCCCGGCATCTACTGTGCGGGCGAGCCCACCGGCATCGGGGGCGTCGAACTTGCTCTGCTCGAAGGCGAGATCGCCGCCTGCGCCGCATCCGGCCAGACGGCCAGAGCGCAAAATCTGGCTCGCCGCCGCTGCCGCAAGATCCCGTTTGTGCGCGCGCTCGAGCGCGCCTGCGCCCTCGATCCGCAACTGCGCTCATTGCCTGTCGATGACACTTTGGTCTGCCGCTGCGAAGATGTGACCTACGCCGCTTTGCGCGCGCGCTCCAACTGGCGCGAGGCCAAGCTGCACACGCGCTGCGGCATGGGCCCCTGCCAGGGACGAATCTGCGGCGCGGCCGCGGAATTTCTCTTCGGCTGGAACGCCGATTCCGTGCGCCCTCCCGTTTTTCCCGCTCTGGTTTCGAGTCTGGCCTCCGCCGGCGCTCGCGACGAATCCCTTGCCGCCGCATCCTCGCACAACTCCAAGGAGAATCGATGAACTGGTACGGCGTCATGCCCGCCATCACTACTCCATTCGACGAACACCTCACAGTCGATCACGCGTTTCTCGCGCGCCACGTCCGGTGGCTGCTCGCGAACGGCTGCACCGGCATCATCGCCCTCGGTTCGCTCGGCGAAGCGGCTACGCTCACCTTCGCGGAGAAAGAGGCCGTTCTGCGCACCGTGTGCGCTGCCGCGCATCCTGCGCCGGCCGTCGCCGCTGTCTCCGCACTCTCGACCGCCGAAGCCGTCGCCCTGGCCAAAGCAG
>JASHUF010000133.1 GCA_030040175.1 Acidobacteriaceae bacterium | reverse complement strand
GGCATGATCTGCGGCGTGGGCATGTTTAACGCGCTCATGATGAGCTATGCGCGCCTGCCTGTGGCCATGGCCGCGGACGGCATGCTGCCGCGGGTTCTGCTTCGCCGCAACCGGCGCGGCGTGCCCTGGGTGAGCGTGACGGGCTGCTCCGCGGCGTGGGCATTGGCGCTGGCGCTGCCCTTCGAGCGGCTCATTTCCATGGACCTGGTGCTCTACGGAAGCAGCCTGATTCTCGAGTTCCTCGCGCTGGTGGCGCTGCGCCTGCGCGAGCCAGCCCTTGAGCGCCCTTTTCGCGCCGGCAATTTTCTGTTCGCCTGCCTGCTGGGTGTGGGGCCCACGGTGCTGATTGCGTATGCGCTTTATGTTTCCCGCGAGGAGAAGATTATCGGGAACACCTCGTCGCTGCTGTTTGCAAGCGGCGTGGCTCTCGCGGGCCCGCTGCTCTATGCGCTGGCTGCGGCCGTCAAGGCGCGGCGCCGGGCTTCGGTTCCCGTGGCCGAATGAGCTTTATCTACTATCTACGTACTCGCGCGCCGGGAAGCGGAGATCGGCGGCGCGTTCCGCGGAGCCACTTGGGCCCAGCTCACACCGCGGCTTTCTTTCTCGAATCATGGTGCTTCGACTTGGCCTCGGCAAACATCCTGATGGCGCGGGCCACGCGGTCGCGCGCATAGCTGGCGTCGTGCCAGCCCTTCACTTCGACGCGCTTGCCTTCGAGGTCCTTATAAATGGAGAAGAAGTGCGTGATTTCCTTGAGCAGGTGCGGATAGGTGTCGGTGTAATTCCACACGTTGGTGTAGCGCGGGTTGTTCTTGCCCACGGCGAGCACCTTCTCGTCGAGCACGCCCTGGTCGAGCATTTCGAGCAAACCGATGGGCCGCACCTCCTGCACGCACCCGGAGAAACTGGGACTCGGGACCAGCACCAGAACGTCCAGCGGATCGCCGTCGTCGCTCAGGCTCGAAGGGATGAACCCGTAGTCGCCGGGATAATGCACCGGTGAGTGCAGATTGCGGTCGAGCTTGAAGACGTGGAGCTGCTTGTCGTACTCGAATTTCTGGGTCGCTTCCTTGGGGATTTCGATCACCACCCGGAAGACTTCAGGGGCACGGTCGCCGACGGGCAGTTCCAGATAGTTGGTCATCGCGTGGTCCTTCTCGTTCGATTCGGAAACAGGTACCTGCGCCGCAAGCGCGGCCGGGTTGAGAAAATCGCGCCGCGGGTGGGTACGCTCCGGCCAATTCACCCGGAAATACTATAATCGCGGATGATGAAGGCGCATGTCTATGTCACGCTGAAAGCATCGGTCCTGGACCCGCAGGGCCAGACCATCCACAACGCCCTGCGCAAGATCGGATTTGCCGATGTGACCGCGGTGCGGCAGGGGAAGTATTTTGCTCTTGCCCTGGCCGATGGACTGAGCGCCGGTGCGGCCGGCGCCGAGGTGGAGCGCATCGCCCGCGAAGTGCTGACGAATCCAGTAATTGAAGAGTACACGTACCGCATCGAAGAGTAGCAGTTCCCTCCCCTGCGGGCCCCGCGTCCGGAATCGCTCGCATGGCGCTCCGATTCGGTCCCATGCACCCGCTCGCATAGAATCGAATCATGTGCGGAATTGTCGGCTACATCGGCCCCAAGAAAGTCGTCCCGGTGATTGTCGAAGGGCTGCGGCGGCTCGAGTATCGCGGCTACGATTCGGCCGGCATCGCCGTGGGCAGCGCGAAGTGCAGCCAACTGCAGGTGAGCCGCGCCTCGGGCAAGCTGGCGAATCTCGAACAGATTCTGCGCGAGCATCCGCTCGAGGGCACATTCGGCATCGGGCATACGCGCTGGGCCACGCATGGAAGGCCGACGGAGGAGAACGCGCATCCGCATCGCGACTGCACGGGCAGGATCGTGGTGGTGCATAACGGCATTGTCGAAAATTATCTCGAACTGAAGCGGGAGCTGGCAGCGCAGGGCCACAAGTTCGTCACCGAGACCGACACCGAGATCATTGCCCACCTGATCGAGCAGATTCAGAAGGAGGCCGAGGGCGAAGGTGAGCCGGTTGCGCTCGAAGAGGCTGTGCGCCGCGCGGCCCAGCGGCTCACCGGGGCCTTTGCCCTGGGCGTATTGTCGGCTGCGGAGCCGGACAAGATCGTGGCCGCGCGCCTCGGCCCTCCGGTGATCATCGGCCAGGGCGAGGGCGAGTATTTCGTGGCCTCCGACGTTCCCGGAATCCTGCACCACACGCGCGATATTTATTTTCTGGCCGACGGCGATTTGGCCATTCTCACGCGCAACGGCATCGCCTTCACAGATTTTGACGGCAAGCCCATCGAGCGCACGCTCACGCGCATTCAGTGGGACCCGATCCAGGCAGAAAAGGGCGGCTACAAGCATTTCATGCTCAAGGAAATCTGGGAGCAGCCGCGCGCCGTGACCGACACTACGCTGGGCCGCGTGTCGCTGGACTCGGGTAAGGTCTTCCTGGGCGAGATGGAGATGGGCGACGAGGAGCTGGCGCGCGCCCAGAGCATCAACATTGCCGCCTGCGGAACCAGCTGGCACGCGGCGCTCACCGGGAAATATATGATCGAGCGGCTGGCGCGGCTGCCCGTGGATGTGGACTACGCGAGCGAATACCGCTATCGCGATCCCATCGCCGGGCCTGACGCGCTGGGACTGCTGATTACGCAATCGGGCGAAACCGCGGACACGCTGGCCGCGCAGCGCGAGATGAAGGCGCTGGGCTCGAAGACGGTGGCCATCTGCAACGTGGTGGGCGCCATGGTGGCGCGCGAGGCCCACGGCGCCATCTACACCCACGCCGGCCCGGAGATCGGCGTGGCGTCGACCAAGGCGTTCACTTCTCAGCTCACCGCGCTCTTCCTGCTCGCGCTCAAGCTGGGCCAGTTGCGCGGCAGGCTCGACCAGGCGCAGTCGGTGGAGCTGATCGAGGAGCTCGGACGCATTCCGACCAAAATCGAAGAGGTTCTGCGCACGCGCTCGCCGCAATGCGAGGAACTGGCGCGGGAGTTCGCCCATGCGCGCGATTTTCTTTATCTCGGCCGCGGCATTCATTTTCCCATCGCGCTCGAGGGCGCACTGAAGCTGAAGGAAATCTCCTACATTCACGCCGAGGGCTACCCTGCCGGCGAGATGAAGCACGGGCCGAACGCGCTCATCGATGAGACCTTGCCGGTCGTCGTGCTCACCACGCGCGACCACACCGATCCAGCCTCGAAGCTGCGCTACGAAAAGACGCTCTCGAACATCCGGGAAGTGACGGCGCGCTCCGGCCGCGTGATTGCCGTGGCTACCGAGGGCGACTCGCTGATTGCCGGACTGGTGGAGCATGTGATTTCCATTCCGCAGGCGCCGGAGCTGCTGGCGCCGCTGATCGAGATTGTGCCCCTGCAACTGCTGGCCTATTACATTGCCGTCCGCCGCGGCTGTGATGTGGACCAGCCGCGCAACCTGGCCAAGTCAGTTACCGTCGAATAAGGCATTTCTCCCTGCATCTGAGAGAGGGGGTTTGCGACCATGAACGCCAACGCGCCAACTCCGCGCCAAAGCGCATGGCTGGTGGCGGCCATGCTCCTCCTTATAGTGATTCCGGCGGGCATTACGCTGCATGCGGTGCGCGTGCCGGCGACCATTGCGATTGCCAGCGCGAATCCCACCCCGCACGGATACACCTGGAGCCTGCTCCTGTTCATTTTTCCCATTGCGTTCATCGGCGGATGGTTTCTTCCGCAGGAGCGGCTGCGCCTCCCGCGGCGCGCCTTCTGGCTTACGCTGGCACTGCTGGTGCCGGTGGGCTTTGCGCTCGATTTCTTCTTCGCCAACCACTTCTTCACGTACCGGAATCCCGGTGCCACACTCGGCATAGCCGCGCCGGCAATCGGCGGAACGATTCCGATCGAAGAGTACGTGTTTTACTTCACTGGATTCCTCACCGTGCTTCTGCTCTACGTGTGGACGGGCGAGTACTGGCTGGCCGCGTACACTGTGCCCGATCCGCGTGCAGAGAGCGCGAAGATTCGCCGATTACTCGGCTTTCATCCGGCCTCTCTCTGCACGGGCGCGGCCTTGATTGCGGCGGCGATCCTGTACAGGCGATACCTTTCGCCCTTGCCCGCCGGGCTGCCCGGCTACTTCATCGTGCTGGTGATGGGCAGCACCGTTCCGTCGATGGCGCTCTATCCCGCGGCGCGCGGCTTCATCCACTGGCGCGCGCTCTCGCTCACGCTGTTCATGATCCTGCTCATCAGCCTGTTCTGGGAGGCAACGCTGGCCGTTCCCTACGGATGGTGGGGCTACCGGCCGGAACAGATGACCGGCCTCTTCATCGGCGCGTGGGCCGGGCTGCCGATTGAAGCCGTGATGGTGTGGATTTCCGTCACCTATACGACCACGATTGTCTATGAGGTGCTGAAGATCAAACTGCAGAGAGGCTGAGCGCGGCGCGAATCAGGGGAGTGTGCGCGGCTACTTTTCGAACAGCTTGAGGTCGATGCCCGCGCCCATGGCCTTGTAGCCGTCGTCTCCGGGATGCAGATGGTCGCCGGAGTCATAGGCCGGATTGAAGCGCGTTGGATTGGCCGGATCGCGGGTGACCTGGTCGAAGTCGATGACGGCATCGAAGACGCCGCTCGAGCGAATCCAGTTGTTCACTTCCTCGCGCATCTGCTCGCCCTGGTCAGAGTAATAATTGGCGCCGCCGTAGGGGGTGAGGGTTGCGCCGTAGACCTTGATGCCGTGTGCGTGCGCGGCATCGGCGATCTGCTTCAGGCCGAATTCCAGTTGGGCGGCATCGATGTCGTCTTCGGGTCCGGCAGGGTGTGCGAGGCGGCCAATATCGTTGATGCTTTCGAGCACGATGAGATATTTGACGCCATCCTGCGCCAATACATCCCGATCGAAGCGCGAAAGCGCGCTCGGCCCGGCGTTTTCGTTCAGGACGCGATTGCCGCCGATGCCCTCGTTCAGCACCGAGACATGCTCGAGGCCGGGCTCCTGCTTGAGCCGGAGGCCAAGCACATCGGGCCAGCGGCGATTGGCGTCGGGCGTCGAGTGCGCGCCGTCGGTGATGGAATCGCCGAGCGCGACGATGGCGCGCGAGCCGTCGACGGCGGGAACCTCCACGCCGCTCAGGAAATACCAGGAGGCAAAGGTATTGGGCTGAGCGAGCACGGCGGCGCCGGCCACGTCGCCATCGGCGGAAAAGTTGTCCTGATCGGCAAAGGAGTGGTAGGTTTCAGCGCGCACAATCTGGTTGGGCACGTAGAAGCTGATGGCGAGATCAGAGAGCGCAGGCGCAGCCAAGGCCACGGGATCGGAGAAGACGGCCGCGCCCGGCGCGATGCGCACCTGGGCCGCACCGCCGAAGGTGAGAGCGTGGTCAGTTCCCTGCTGGATGGCCGCGCCGCCGGCGCTCAGGGCCACGTGGGCGTCGCCGATGGTCAAGGGATCTGTGCCGAATTCGTTGGTGAAGCGAACGCGGAGCTGTTCGCCGCCGTTGGAGACGTGGACGATCTGGCGCAGCGTGGTTCCGGTGAAGGGACGCACGCTGAACCCGGGAAGCGCGAGCATGGGCGACGCGGCCCAGGTTCCCACCCATTGCGCGGGCGGCGCAGACTGCGCGCTGCCCGTCACGCCTGCTGCCAGCCAAAGAGCAGACAATGCAACCCATCGACTTCGCCGCTTGAGCATCGACCATTCCCTCCGTATTCGAACCGGTGTCCAGCGCAAGCGGAGTCTATCACGGTGCGCGGCGGCCGCGTTTGACGCGCGCGCACCCGCTTTGCGAGACTCACTCGTGATGCAGTACAGCGGAAAGGTTGAATACGCCCATCAGCGCAAGATGCGCGAGCGCAACAAGCCCTACTACCGGCTTGCCCACTGGCCCATCTGGATCTGGGTCTTCTTTTTGCTGCCCGGACCGCTGACCTTCAGCCTGTTCGCGCACGGATTCAGCCGTGGCAACTCGATCTGGCTCGCGATCGTGCTGCTGGGCACCGGCATCGCCGGCCTCTCTGCGCAGCTGCCGGGCGTGGAGCCGCGCCCGTACATCCTGCGCTTCGATGAGGACAGACCGAATCCCACGTACCGCAAGGTTTGCTACACCTTTGCCTGGAACGCGGTGTTGAGCTTTGCGCTGCTCAATCTGAGCGGGCTGGTGATCGCCGCCGTCACCGGCAAGTGGTATCTCAAGCAGATTTACCGGGATGCCTACTTTCCGCTGTGCGCGGCCATTTTGCTCCTGGGCGCGGCGGGCCAACTGCCGCGCGTAGGCCGATCGACCAAGGGCGAAGGCACGGAGCGGCGCTATTTTTACGGATCGGTCTGGGCGGTGACCACCGCGCAGACGCTCCTGCTCGTCCTGTGGAAGGCGCTGCCCGAAACGCGCACGGGAAGCCTGGTCAAGCTGATCGTGTTTGCCGGCGCGCTCGCGCTCATGGGCACGCTCGCCAGCCGCGGCGTGCTGCCGCGCACGCGGCCGATTCTGCCCGGGGAAGTGATCGTCGAGTAAGAACGGGACCAGCGATAAGGCTCTGAACATGGCTGCGTGCGCAACCGTCAAGCAGGCGAAAGATTATCTGGCCGAGCGAATCGCGGCCGCGGCCGCTGAGGAAGGCGTGCCGCTGAGCGAAATCGAGCGGAAGATGCTCTATTTCTCCCAGACCGATTGGACACTGCCCAATATGGCGCAAGTGAGCGCGCAGTTCGATGAAGAATACGATCAGGACGCCTACGAGCAAAAGATTGACGGACTGGTTCGCAAGATCACGGCCCATCATCACGGGAACAACCCAGAAGAGGAGGAATCATGGGATTCCGCAGTGGAGAAGCTGAGCGAAGGCGACCACTATCTGTCCGTGCTCACTGACCCATCTCTGGTTCACCCTAACAGTTCAGTCCGACCACCCCATGACATTCTCAAGCTCTGGCTCACGGCATTCGCTATCGTGCTCGTCTTGCTCGGCGTCGTGGCGCTTCGGCTGTGGCTGTTTGGGCCGAAATGAGATCCCGCGTACTGGCGAAGATGATCCAAAGCGCTTTTCCGGGTTTTGCAGGGTGGTGCAGAGTTTTTACGAGGTTTGCAGGCTGCGCGGCGCCCGGCTATCTTCCTAAGTATAGTTTTTTCATAGACTTGCAAAGAAATCGGAGGAGAAACGCTGTCAGGGGAGGGGGTCTGTGGGATCTCCCTGCCCAACCAACAAGGCTCCTCGCGTTCATGGTGCGCCGGGAAAGAGAAATTTTCTGCAAGGGCTCAGGCGACTTGGGCGAAGGCCTGCTCGATTTTGCCCTGGATGGCGTTGTGCGCGTCGTTGAAGTTCGAGCCGATCTCAAGCACGGCGGCGGGCGGGGAGGCGAGCGAGCGGAGGGCCGTGGCGGCGGCGGGCCAGTCGATGGAGCCGTCGCCGGGCCAGAGGTGCTCGTCTTTCTGGCCGTGGTTGTCGTGTGCGTGGACAGAGAGGATGCGATTGCCGAGGGTGGCGACAGCCTCAGCGATGCCGACGGTGATGTGCGCGTGGCCGAGGTCGAGGCAGACGCCAACGTTGTTCAAATGGCCGAGTTCGAGGATGAGCAGGAGGTGCTCGGGAGTGGTGGCCTCGCTGAGCAGGTTTTCGACCAGCAGGCGCACGCCGAGCGGACCGGCGAAGGCGCCGAGGTGCTCGAGCGCCGTGTGCGCGTACTCGATGGTGCGCGGCGACCAGGCGTCGTTGCGCTCGCCCAGATGGACGACGAGATAGCGGAAGGGGATGTGCTCGGCCGCTTCGAGGGCGCGCTTGATCTCATCCATGGCGTCGATGCGGCGGGATTTTTCCGGGTGCAGGAGGTTGACGCCCGGGGCGCCGGCGCGGCCCATCTCGCGATCAGGAAACATGGGCGCGTGCAGGGAAAAGGGCGTGAGCGGCTCGGAGGCAAACCACTCGGCGAGCTCGGCGACGTGCTCGCGGCTGGTGTAGTCGAAGTGCTGGCGCGCGGCGAAGATTTCCACGGCCTGCGCGCCCGCACGGCCGGCAATCTCCAGCAGGCCGGGGTGAAGACGATGGTTCAGAAACAGATGCGTGGACAGTACGCGCAGCATGATCGGGTGTTCTCTCGCTCCGGGACCCGTTTCACGACTGAACCGGATGCTGCTTTCATTCTCTCATCCGGCGCGAAGCTTTGGGGAAGACGGACGGGGGACGTCCGCTAAGGGCTGGCGGCGAGCAGAAACGCGAGCGAAACAGGTCAATCGACGCATTGCGGCCCGCCAGCAGACTGGTCCGGCGATCCCAGCCGCAAAAAACGCAGGGCGCCATGGTCGCGCCATTACGCCCTGCGCTTCTCTCATGCAGTGCGGGGGAGGGAGCTTAAAAATGAGGGCCGCTTTGCCGCTTTCACGACCGGCGCGCGGCCCCTCCTGAAGAGTCAACCTGGAGAGTCAAGCTCACGTTTTACGGAACCCCCGGCCAGGCCGGCGTTTATCCGGTCCCGCAAAATCCCAAAAGCCAGACGCAACCGGATTGGATGAAGAAACAGGAAGGCGGGTTGTCCGGCCGGGACGAGAGCTGGCGCCATGCAAATTTTCTGGGTTCGCCGGCGGCGGGGGAAGCCGTGTTCTGCGCAAACCCCGGGGCCGCGGCTGCGTCTATGGCAATGCCGCTCCTCGCGCACGAAACCTACTCACGCCGGCGCCGGAGACCGGGCTATGGAGGCTGGCCGCCACGGCGCGAGGTGTGCCGATGGCGCGGCAAGGCAGGGGGAGTCAGGGTTAGCGGCTTGAGCCGGCCGCAGAGACGGAGAGCGGCACACGGGGAAAACAAACCTGGAACGGAGGTTCCGCGGGCGCCGGAATAGCAGGCCACGGAAATGCCGGAATGTATCATGCTGAAGGAGCCAAATTTGTCCCGATGCGCATGCGCCGCTCCGCGGGGGCTGCAGCGGGGGGCGAAGGCCGCGACCCAGACCCTTTCGCAAAAGGACCTGAGACAGACAAATCGAAGACGGAGATGATGATGCGAACGAAGTGGATGCAGGCCGTTCTTTTTGCCGTTGGAGTTGCCGCGCTGGGCACGGCGTGCCCGGCGCAGACGAGTGGAACCGGCCAGGCACCGGCGGGCACCGCAACCCCGGCGCAGGCGAAGGCAGGAGACGAACCGCAGTTTTCGATCGGCGTGGGCTTCTATGAGGCCATGAACGAATCGACCACGGGTAACGGCACCCAGCAGACCACCACGAATACCGGGGGCGGGATGCTGGAGCTGCGCTTCATCGACCGGCCGCTGGCGGGGTTCGAATTTACGTATTCGTACAATCCTGCCAATCAGACGCTGACGCCGGCGCCCTCGAATTGCGAATTAACCTGCGCCAACCCAAAGACACCCCTGACCGTGAAGGCAAGCGAGGTGGGATTGGATTATGTGTTTTCGAAGAAGGTCGGCAGCATCCGGCCGTTTGCCGTGGGCGGCCTGGGGTTTTTCATCAGTTCGCCCGACGACAGCACATATGAAGTGCAGACGGTGGTAAGGCCGGCGTTCATCTTCGGCGGCGGGCTGGATTGGGCCGTGGTTTCCCACTTCGGCATACGGGCGCAGTTCCGCGACAACGTCTACAAGGCTCCGAACCTTTCCGCCTTTTATGCTCCGACCGGCGAATATACGCATACGGCGGAACCGCTGGGCGGGCTGTACTACAGCTTCTGATTCCCCTGCCATGCCGCGGTGCGGGTTTGCCGCGCCGGCTGCGGCGCTCACGCGCGGACGACCGGGAAACTGAGAGCACATGGCCACACTGGTGCAGCGCACGCGCGGCGGGCCGAAGACAGTAGCACATTACGGTGGTTTTCGGCAAGACTTGCAATTTGCCGCAGTTGCCCCTACTATCCGCAATAGAAACCGGCCTGCAAAGCAGGTGGGTGGTCAACGCTGGTTGAACCTACATTCATTGAACAGGGGCTCGACTCGACCATCGGTTCTGTGTGCGGTGTCCGCCAGTCCGGAATGCCTAATGAACCGCGGGGAGCTCCACCGTCTTAGGACGGGTTCACCGGCGCATTGCTCACGGCCCAGCGGGTCGGGTTTCTACTTTCTGCTGCGCGGGCAGCGGTCCGGCTTGCGCGAGAGTATTCCTCCAAGGGCTATTGATCCCTGCATAAGAAATGTGCCTGCGCCGTCCCTCCGGGACTCCGGAGGATAGTTGTGGAATCTGCTTTCCCCACGCTGAAGCGCGGGGCTATCGAATGCTGCGCCTCCGGCGCGTTGCGCAGGACATTCCTTGTGCAGTATCCAGGAAAGCCGTCCAGGCTTTTGCGGCGTGTCCCGGCCCGGCTGAAGAGGCTGCGGAAAAACCTCATTTAAGCTGAGATTCGCAAAGAACGCGATGCGGCAGGGGCTGAAGCCCTACCGCAAGTTTGGCGATCTTACGGCACGACTGAAGCCGTGGCCTTTCAAAGCTCCTCCAGGCCGACCACGGAATTGGGCGCGCGGATGCCTGCTACGCATCGCGTATATTTCCTTTAAGTGCATCCGGTTTTCTTAGCCATCGGGTCGATGCTCATCCCGTCGTATGGCGTGATGGCGGCCGCGGGCGCGCTGCTGGCGCTGGTGACCGCGCAGTGCACGGCGCGCGCAGCGGGCGTGAGTGCGGCGCACGTGTGGAACCTGTGCGTGGTTTCGCTGTGCGCGGCGATTGCGGCGGAACGGCTGCTGCTGGTGGCGGCCAACTGGAGCGCGCTGCGCCGGCATCCCGCGTGGGCGCTCGCGGTTGCCGTGGTGCATCATCCCCTGCTTGCGGGCGCGGGCGCGGCGGCGGGGCTGGGGGTTGCGGGATGGTACGCGCGCCGGTACAGCATGCCCCTGCGCACGACGGCCGATGCGCTTGCCGCTCCGCTGGCGCTGGGACTGGCCTTCGAACAGATGGGCGCGCTGCTGGCGGGTTCGGGGTTCGGATTGGCCGCCGGGCCGCGGCTGCCCTGGGCGGTGACGTACCGGGACCCGCAGGCTGCCCTGTGGAGCGGCACGCCGCTGGGAATCCCGCTGCATCCGGTGCAGGCGTATGCGGGGCTCGCTTATTTTCTGCTGGCCGCTTCGCTTTTTGTCTGGCTGCCCAGGCAGCGGCGCAAGGGCGATGTGGCGGGGTTGTTTTTGATGGGCGCAGGCGCGGCCATTTACCTGACGGAGATCTGGCGCGATCCCGAAGGACGCGGCCTGGTGCTGCACGGGGCGCTCGATGGGCCGCAGATCGCGGCCGTGGGGATGGTGCTGGTTGGGGCGGCGGTGCTGTGGGAGCGGAAGGCAGCGGAGTGAGCGGAGTTGGCGGGGCAAGCGGCGCCAAGTAGGTTCGTGCTTTCCCAGGTCCCCAACCACCCCAGCGACGAAAACCTGTCGCTGGGAGCCCCGGTTTCGGGACCTGGGGCACCCAATCTCGTGCTGGATCGGCGACAGAAAGGAGTCGCAAGGCCGGAGCATGGAACAAGCGATTCTCATGGATAAAAAAGGAACAACGGCAAATCCTTCGACTCCCTCCGCTGCGCTGCGGTCGCTCAGGATGACGGAGCAGGTAAGGTTGGATAAAAAGCGATCAGAGGCAGCGGGCACAGCACATGAGTGAAGCACGCAGGTTCACGGCGCCGGCGGAGGCGCGCG
>JASHUF010000132.1 GCA_030040175.1 Acidobacteriaceae bacterium | reverse complement strand
ACCCGCGGCATCATCCGGCAGCATCAATTCCAGAAGGTGGAGCTGGTGAAGTTCACCCGGCCCGAAGAGTCCGATGCGCAGCACGAACAGTTGACGCGCGACGCCGAAGAGATTCTCGAAGCTTTGGAATTGCCGTACCGGCGCGTCTTACTGTGCACCGGCGACACCGGTTTTTCGTCTGCCAAGACGTACGATCTTGAGGTCTGGCTGCCCGGCCAGCAGCTTTACCGCGAGATTTCGTCGTGCTCGAACTTTGAGGCCTTTCAGGCGCGGCGGGCCAACATCCGCTACCGGCCGTCGGGCGGGCTCGAAGGTGGTGCCCGCGCCAAGGTTGAGTTTGTGCACACACTCAACGGCAGCGGGCTGGCCGTGGGCCGCACCTGGCTGGCGATCCTCGAGAACTACCAGCAGGCCGACGGTTCGGTGGTGATTCCGCAGGCGCTGCGGCCGTATATGGGCGGAGCGGACCGGATGGTGAAGGAGCCGTGATCAAGTCGCCGAGCGCCGCCCTCCCCGCATCGCAGCCCGGGCAGCGGGCCGATGAACGCGACCTGAATCGCGTTCTGAAGAGCTATTTCTACTGGACGCATCCGCGCGGCAGTGTGCAGTATGATGTGATGGTCACCCTCATCCTGCTTTTTATCTTCCTCACACCCCGTGTGTGGAATTACGGCGACAGCCCCTCCCAGCGGACAGGACCGCACCATCCTCTGGTGGTGAGCTGGAACGGCACGCGCGGGGTGGTGATCACCGTGGAGGCCGCGGATGTGAGCATTCCTCCAGGCGCGGCGGAGAGGCAGGTAAAGAAGGCGCTGCGCGCGGCCATTGAGCCGGTCACCGGCGACGATGTCTTTGTGGAGCGCTGGGAGACGGTGACGGACGCCAACGGAAACCTTGCCTGGAAGGTATGGGCCCATAAATAGGACCGCGCGATCTTCCCCCATGTTCATATTTTTTCGGACCGGTCCCGGCCCAGCCTGCATCCAAAACCCAAGGGAAACTATGCACCGCAAATTTCTGCTTGCTTTGGTCGCCTTCTTTGGTCTGACCCTCGTTCCCGGCCGTGCGGCCTTCGCTGCCGGCGACCTGAACGCCGTGATCGCCAAGCTCAATACGGCGGCAGCCGATTTCCGTACCACCTCGGCCGATGTCGAGTTTGACACCACGCAGACCAATCCCGTCCCCGACACGGACGTGCAGCAAGGCGTGGTTTACTACCAGCGCAGCAGTTCAACGTTTCACATGGGTGTGCACATCGCCACCGACGACGGCCAGCCCTCGCCCAAAGTGGTTGTTTGCTGCGCCGGGGGCTCCATTCAGCTTTATGAAAAGCTCACCGACCAGGTGACCACGCTGAGCAAGCTGAGCCAGTACGAAAGCTGGTTCATGCTGGGCTTCGGCGCCAGCGGCAAAGAACTCGAAGACAAGTGGGATATCACCTACGACGGTCCGGAAACCGTAGACGGCGTTGAGACCGCGAAGCTCGAGCTGGTGCCCAAGGACCCAACCGTCAAGAAGAACCTGCCCAGGGTGATTCTGTGGATGGACTTGAGCCGCGCTGTCAGCCTGAAGCAGTACTTCGACGAAGGCAATGGCCAGTCGCGCACCTGCCATTACACCAACATCAAGGTGAACGGACCGCTGCCCAAAGACGCCTTCACCTTCAAGACCGACAGCAAAACCAGCTACGCCACGCATTGAGCCGGGCAGACCGCAGCCCCCGGGGGCCTTCAGCCTGCAGAGTTGCGGCGAAGAAATCTGTGCGCGGCCGCTGCCACGGCAACCCCTCCCAGCGCAAACAGCATGGGAAAGCACTCGAGCGTGTAGCGCGTCTCCGGCGCCGCGACCGTGAGCGCGAGCAGCGCGCAGCGCAGCAGCATGTAAGCGAGCAAGGCCCACGAGAAGCGCGGACGCAGGCACAGGCCGGCGATCCCGAGCGCAAGATAGAGCGCGTTCAGCCCGGCGTAAGCCCAACTGAACTCCGTTTCCGCGTGGTGGTGCGCGTAGACCCACCAGTCGAGATCGATAGGCAGATTTTCGACGCGCGGGCGCGCCCACATATCGGCCACGCGCCCCAGCGGCAGCCAGAGATAGTACTGCAGCGGATGGGCCGCGATGCGCTCGCGGGCCATGGCGGCAAAGCGTGCGTCAAGGCCGGGTGAAATGTCCTCGCCGTTGTCCTCGTAATCGCCGGCCAAGGCGGCGGTCGCCGCGTATTGCGTGGGCGAGTCGAAGGCGCGCAGGGGCAGATCGCGCACCTCGAACGGGCCGCCAGGGACGTTCCAATAGATTTGATCCGTGGAGATGAAGTCCAGGCACCAGGTCTTCACCCAACGCTCCCACCCGGGATGCGCCGGCTCGCCGGGATCGTTGGCCAGGCGCGGCACGAGCGGCGAGAAGACGTGAAAGGTCTTCCAGTTGCGCGCAGTCCACGCGGCAAAGGGAGCCAGCGCAAGCAGAATGCAGACGCACGCCATACGCCAGAGCTTGGCCCGCGCGATTTTCTCCCGAGGAGGCGCAAGCACAAGCGCAGGCGCAAAGGCAACCGCGGCCAGCGCGCCATCCGGCCGCAGCAGCGCGCAGGCGCAGACCGCAAAGGTGAACCAGAGAGCGTATTTCCATCCGGGATTTTCGCGGAAGCGCGCCATCGACCAGAGCGCCAGGGCGATGGTGAAGAGCGTGGGCGTCTCCGTGAGCGGGAGCGCAGGATACGAGGCCGTGAAGGGGCATAGCGCCGCAAGCCAGAGCGTGGCCAGGGCCGCGCTCGACCGCTGCGCCGGCGGGGCCATGCGGCGGGCAAAATCGGCGAGCAGCAGGCAGCCCAGGAGGTCGAGCGCAATCTGCACGCAACACGCGGCGTAGTAATTTTCCACGCCGAAGAGGCGGAAGCAGAGCGCGAGAAACAGGGGGTAGCCGGGAAGCCGGATCAGCGTGGGAATGAGCGCACCGCCGGCGCTGCTCAAGGCATAGCGGCCGTGCAGGAGCAGGTTTTTTGCCACGCCGCCGTACAGGAGCCCGTCGCCCGCCGCCTCGAAGACCACTTTGAGCATCCAGAGGCGCAGCGCCAGGCCCGCAGCCAGCGGCCAGGCCGCGCGCGCGCAGCGCCTCAGCCTCGATTGACTGAAGAGGTCGGCTTTCATACGATTCGTAATGTATAGCCTACGGCATTCCGAGGATGGATCTGCGCTCGTCCGTTGCGATCGAAGGGGTCGTCATCGGGGCCGCGTGCGCGGGAGCCT
>JASHUF010000131.1 GCA_030040175.1 Acidobacteriaceae bacterium | reverse complement strand
CTGGCGGTATACGCCCTGGTACACGTGCCGTGCGAATGAGAACGTCAGGGGCGTGGTAACTCCGCTATAGCTCTCGATGATGTTGCTGTTGTCCCAAATATTCAGCACTCCCTCCGGGTCGGGGAGTTGGCGAAGTGTGGTGATGGGCCGGGACTGCAACAGGTAAAGCTTGCAGTCCGCGATCACCCACTCGATATCCTGGGGCTGGCCGAATACACCCGCCGCCTGGCGCGCCAGCGCGGCCACCGCAGCCGCTTCTTCAGCGCTCAGCACGCGCCGCTTGCGCATCTCCTCGGGCAGCGACTGGGCGACAACCCCTTCCTCAGCCGCCATCGAAACAACATGCCGCACCTGTTTTTCCGCAATCGTTTCGCCCGCGATCGAGCCATCTCGCCGGATCTCATATACATCTGCGTCGGCATCGCCGCCCACCAGCGCAGTGCCGATTCCGAAGACCGCCGAGACGACTGCCAAGCTGCGCCGGCCGCTCACCGGATCCGCACTGAACGCCACGCCCGCGCTTGTTGCGTCGACCATTCTCTGCACCAGCACCGCCGGTGCAGAAGATGGAACCGGCGTCAATCCCCGCTGCCTGCGATACTCGGCGATGCGCGGGCTGAAGCCGGATCGCCACACATCTGCGACTCGTGCCACAACTGCATCCCTGGGCACAAAGAGAAAACTCGCGAGTTGACCGGCAAATGAATCTTCAGTGCCATCCTCATCCGTTGCCGAAGAGCGCACCGCATATTGCTCACCCGGCAAGAGGGCGAGCGCATTGTTGATCTCGGCTGCAACTCCCGCGGACGCCTCTAGGCACCTAATCGACGCCCTAAGCCCTTCCGCGTCTGCCGTCACCAGCGCCGAACGCTGGTCCGAGGTCAAGCTGTTTTCAAAGGCCGCGGGCGTAACGGCAAACCAATCCGGCACCGGCAACCCCGCTGCTTCCAGACGCGACAGCGCGAAAGCCTTCCCGCCGAGTTCGTTCCTCGGTCCGCTCCTGGTGATCGCGTTCACAGCACTCTCCAGAACCGCAAGGTGATAGGCAACACGCCAAGAGTCAGGTAAAGCACAAGGCTCCAGATTCCGGCCATCGTCTCCAACCTGTTGCCCGCGCCTGCGGTCTGCGTGCGGAGGAACCACATGCAAAGCACCGTCGCCGCGGCCAACGTTGCCGCCAGAATCGTTGCGGCTGGCGCAAAGAACCCGATCCCTCGTGCGGCCAGACACGCCAACGATCCCGTCGCAGTCATTAAGGTCAGCCAAACGGCAACTGCTCTGCTGCGGCCCCACAGAAAACTGTAGGTCTCCACGCCGCGCTCCTCGTCGCCCGGCCCGCGAATCTTGCGCCCGATCTCCACAACCATTCCGTTAAAGAGGCTCACCAGCAGAAACCACATCAGCCCGCGCGGCGGATGCACGCCTCCCGCTGGAATCCAGTCGCACGCTGTCGCATAAAAATCTACAAGCGGCATGATGGCCATGTGGGAGACCATGTAGACGACCGGCCGGGCCTTCAGCCAGCGACGCACAAAGAACTCCTTAGACATCAGTCCGAGGTAGAGCCAGGTGAGGACCAGCAGGATTGTCAACCGCGGAGCAAGCAGGAGCGAAAGTGCCAGTTGCAGAGCCATGCATCCAACCCATACCCATCCGAGCTCACGAAGGTGGATGAGGCCGCGCGGCACTGGCCGGTAAGGGCGAAACCTTGAATCCTCCTCGAAGTCCTTGAATTCGTCGGCAAGCCGCAGCTGGAGAAAAGAAAGAAACGAACTGGCAAACGCAACCGAGCAGGGCTTCCATCCCGGTAGGCTTGCAGCGCCGCGCAGCAGCGCCGAATACGCGAGCGCGGACAAGCTGAATGCCAGAATCACCGGCGCGTGCGCGAACACCGGAAACCGCTCGCGCTGATACACCCACCAGCGATTAGAAGTGATTGTCTCCCGCGGCAGTGTTGTTGCCGCGTGCGAGCTTTTGATGCGCACGTGCGAAGTCCCCCGAACAAAGCGCCGCGGTGATGGACAATTCTCCTGCCAACGCTAGCGCTCCGCAAACTTCTGCCAAAGCCTGCGCCTTTCCCGGTCCTGCGAGTCCCATGATCTCAAGACACGCGTGTTGGCTTGGCAGTGCTGTACCCCCGCCGACCGTCCCCACAACCACGCTCGGCAAGGTCACCGCGGCATAGAGTTCGCCAGTGGGAGTGACTTCAAAGCGAGTCACGCCGACGGCACTTTCCGCAACGCAAGCCGGATCTTGACCGCAGGCAATATAAAGCGCGGTCAGTGCGTTCGCGAAGTGTCCCTGTACTCCGATGCTGCCGCTCTGGATCGCCCCGATCGCCGACATCTTCCAATATCTTTCAAGCTGCTGTGGCGTGGTGTGCAGGCGCGACTGGACCAGATCTGCTGGAAGCGTCACTTCGGCAGACACTTTTTTGCCGCGGACGCTCACAAATGAATGCGCGGTGGCTTTCTTGTCTCCGGAAAGATTCGCTTCGACAAAATAGAACTGCGGCCGGACAGTGGCATTCTCCATTATGTAGTCGCACACCGCCTGCGTCGCGATCGTCACCATATTCTGGCCCGAAGCGTCGCCGGTCGTATAGTCGAGGATCAAGTACACATGATTTCCCTCGACTGCCATTCCGATATCGATAAGTTCTCCGTGCCGCGTCGTGCTAGCCGCCGCCGCGCGCAACGCATCCCGCTGCTCGATGCACCAGATAGCGAACAAGCCCGCTTCGGTCAAGCTACTCAGGCCGAAGCCCGGTGTCCGGCGCATTCCTTCATGAAGAAGAATGCTGACACACCCGCCTGCCTCAGATATCGTACGGGCCCCGCGCGCGTAGGATGCCACCAGCGCAGCTTCAGTGGTGGCTAGCGGCACGTAGTAATCTCCCGCAGCGTAGGTGCCACGAATTCTCAGCGGTCCGGCCAGGCCGACCGGCACCTTCACCGTTCCTATGCAGTTCTCGATGTTGTGCCCATAGGGCTCTAGCGAATCGGCGCCGTTTCGCGCGTGCAAGGCGTCCCTGCTGTGCCCAGGAACGTTCACTAGCTCCCAGCGGCTTTCGACAGCCTCCTTGGTTACGGAACTGCCCCCGGGGACCCGCGGCGGGACAGGTTTATCGTCACGGGAAAGGGATTGAACGATCTCCGCGGACGACCGGCGTTCAAGCAGGCGCCGAAGGAACTTTCCCACGCGGTCTTCGTTGCTGGCCACCGCCTTCGCCTCCAATTTTAGGTTTCTTCCATTTTCCACACTGCGCAGGCTTGAGAGTCGGTTGCTTGTGACACTTCTAAAGCTGTCACACTCTAAAGATCATGACCATAATCTAGTTATCCACGGTGGGAATAGCGGTAACCAGGCCAACGCTTTAGAGCGGTTCGGCGCTGTCTTGCTTGGACTGGTAAACGATGTCACTGGTTCTTCTTGTTAGCAGTGTGCGGAACATCACTGGGCATGACTCTCAAAGGGGTGAATAACTTCAATTGTTCCGACGATGTTTCTGTTGAACGCGGGAAGATCTTCCGCTGGACTCC
>JASHUF010000130.1 GCA_030040175.1 Acidobacteriaceae bacterium | reverse complement strand
AAACAAGCCAACCCCGGCGGCGAGTCCGTCGAGCCCATCAATCAGGTTCATTGCGTTGCAGCAGGCGACGATCCAGAGGGTGGTCAATACGAAGCTCAACACCACGGGGAGATCGTGTCCGCCGATGGAGCTCAAATGGATGCCGCTGCGCCAGGCCAGAACCGCGCCGAGAATCTGCCCCGCGAGCTTGTACCAGGGGCGGACCTGAAAGATGTCATCGACCAGCCCGACACAAAAGATGGTCAACACCGCGGGCAGGAGGTGAAGCGCAAAGGGCGCACCAGCCCAGACGATGAGACCTGCTTTGAGCCGGAAAACAATCAAAAGCCCGAATGCTCCGGCGGTCGAAGCAACAATGGCAAGGCCGCCCACGCGGGGAATCGGAACTTTGTGAATCTTGCGATGATCGGGCACGTCGAGCAGATTCAGCCGCAGCGCAAGATTGCGGAACAGCGGCGTCAGAATCATGGACAACGCGAACGAGACGAAGGCGAGAAAGATCATCGAGTACATAATCAGTCCCCTACGACAGACGGTGCGAGCTTGGGTACCAATTCATTGGAAGGACAACTGGCTGCGATGATTCTCAGGATCCGTTCAACTCCGAGCGCCCGGCTGAAATTCTGCTCGAATGCCGTGCGTGCACGCTGGCCCGCCTCGGCGATCAGGCGGCGGTCTTCATTCAATCGGCGCAGCAGGGTTTCGAGTCCGTCGACGTCGCCCAGCCGGATGTGCCATCCGCATTGGAAGCGGAGAATATGCTGAGCCGGGGTTGCCTCAAACGGCCCGATGTAGAGAAATGGACGGCCCGCCGCCATGATTCCGTAGATCTTGCTCGGGACCAGGGACCCTGTCGTCTGGGGCAATTGCGTTACCAGGCCCAGATGGCCTTGGCTCAGGCTTTCCCCCAGGCTGGAGCGCGCGCAATAAGGTCTGAATTCCGCGTTCTGAATCTCTTTCTCGCGGCAGGCGACTTCGAGCTGCGCGCGCCGGGGGCCGCCGCCCACAAAGACAAAGCGAAAATCCGCCCGGTTGCGAAGGCGTTCCATCACCGGGAGAACGGTATCAACCTCGTGCGCGAGGCCGAGATTGCCGGAGTATTGAACCACCAGGGGCCCATCAGAAAGCGGCTGTGGCGTGATCTCGTTGCCGTCGGACCAGTTCTCGGCAACATGAATCTTGGCCTGCGGCACTCCGCGTTTCATGAGGCGCGCCTTCATGTCTTCGCCGATGGCAATGATGGCCGCAGCGCGGCGCCGAGACCAATCGAGAACGGCGCCCACGCATCGATCGAGGAGCCCGCCGCGCTTGATGTATCCGACGTCACAGGCGATGTCCGGATACACATCCATCTCCCAGATCACGTGCCGCGCACCGCGAAGAGCGGCGAATATGGATCCAAGCGGGGCCAGGACCGGGGGCGTGGTGAGGGTGAAATATATGTCCGCGCGGGGCAGCCGGATACACTGCCACACGGTGCCCGCGATATAGGAGAGGTAGGAGGCGATGCGGGCCGGCCCTCGATGGCTGAAGCTAAACCCGCGTGTGCGGACAATGGTGATGTTCGGTCCCAGCGCACAACTCAGTTCCTGTCCCGGCTTGCCTGCGCCGCTGCAGATGACTGTGACCTCGTTGTCCTTCGCCAACTCCTGGGCAAGATCCGACAGATGCTGCGCAGTGGCAACAGTATCGGGCCAGAAAAACTGGTTCAGGAGTGTGATGCGCATGGGACAGTATGTGCTCTTGCGTAGTTGGCGGCGCTTCAGTTTCCCGTGAAACTTCAGAGAATTCGCGGCACACGATGCAGGAAATCCATTTCCCCGCGATGCGCTAAAGAAGAAGCGAGGGCCCAGCGGCAGGCAAATCCATCGCGCCCGGTCAGGTTCCGGGAAGCGCTTCCGCGGACTCCTGGAGCCGTTGGGCGGTCAGGGGAGGGCTTGCCTGACGAATGACCCGCTTCTTTACCAATCGCGCCGGATTTCCAGAATGGATTTCAAATGCCGGAACAGATTTCGTAATCACGCTTCCCGCCGCGGCCACTCCACAGCGCGCGATTGTGACTCCCGGGCAGATCAACGCATGCGCGCCTACCCACGAGCCATCTTCGAGCGCAATGGGCCGCACCTGCAGGCCAAATGAGGGGTCGGACCAGTCGTGATTGCCGGTGCACAGATAAGCTCCTTGAGAAACGCAAACATGCGCGCCAATCCTGACCTCGACAAGGTTGTCGATCCAGACATTCTCGCCGATCCAGCTGAAATCGCCAATGGAGAGATGCCACGGGTACTTCACGCGCACGCTGTGTTGAAGGACAACTCCACGGCCCACCTTCGCGCCGAAGCAGCGCAGAAGGAAACGGCGGATCGAGGACCAAGGCAGGAATGCACAGCGTACGAGAGGCGCGCCGGCAAAATACCACAGTGTCCGGATGAGTAGGTTTCGTCCGGGCGAATACCAGGAGTTATCGAACGACGACAGATCCAAGCGGGAATCCGGGGACGATTCGGCGAGACTCAGTTCAGCACGCAAGCCGGCTGAGAGCCGAAGCCGAGAATCCAGTCGTAAACTTCCGTCATGTGTTGAACGGTCCGCGGCCACTGAAACTCTTCCTCGACGAGGCGACGGCCCCTGACTCCCATGGCCTCGCGCTGGTGATGACTCATGGAAAACAGCCGGTTCAATGCGGCCGCGATGCTCTCCGCGCCGTGCTCCATCATCACGGCGGCCCCGGACCGCTCGCCCTGCGGCAGGTTGCAATGCGGAGTCATGAGCACCGGCAGGCGCCACGACCACGCTTCCAAAACGGACATCGGGAGCCCTTCGCTCAGGCTGGGCAGAATGAAGGCGGATGCCTCGCGGAACGACTGCGCCTTGGCCTCGCCGAATTGCGCGCCGGGAAAGCCGATGGTTGCGCAGGCGCCGAGCCTACCGGCCAGCGCTTCAAGGGCGGATCGATGACCTTTCTGGTCCCAGCCGGCAATGCTCAGGCGCCAGCCGGTTTCCTTCGCCTCCCTTTGCACGCTGGCCCAGGCCTCGATTAACGCAGCCAGTCCTTTCTTGGGATGGAGCCTTCCGAGATACAAGAGCGTGCGGGTCTCACGGGGAGTGCTTCTTTCCGCAATTTCCGGCAATTCCACGCCGTTCGGAATCAGGCAAATCGGGCGGCGCAATCCGTAAGCGCGCATGGCGCGGGCCTCCGCCGCATTCAATGCGTGCAAGCATGCGGCGCCATGCAGGTGCCGGTTCTCATAGATCGCCGCGGCGACGCGTTTCTTCCATCGGGAATTTTCGAGCGCCCACGGATCCAGCATGCCATGCGGGCTCACGACGTAGGGTCTACCCCGGCGCGACCACCGGACCGCGGCCAGCGAGGGGTACATCCATAGCCCGTGCACGTGGAGAAGATCAGGATTGGTCGAATCCAAGGCCCGGGAGAAATCGGGCGCATAGCCAAATCCGCGCGGGCCCTGCACTTTGAGGGCTGTGGTCTGCAGGGCATGCCAATGGATCCGATCGAGATCAAAGTACGGATCTTCGAGCCCGATGACAGAAAGCGAATAGCAGCGCTGGTTCTTGAATCCCAGGGCCAGATTGCGCACCGCATCGAAGAGCCCCCCGGCAGCGCGCGAGATTGGACCTGTCAAATAAGTCAGCCTGGCTGCTGGTTCCGGCATCTCTGATTCACTTCCAGCGGCTGCAGCAAGGCGGCGCTACGACCAGCCCTGCGAAACTATGAAGCATGAACTTGGCGCGATTCGCGGGGTGAAGGCATTACACCGTCCTGTACATGCCTCGGCGTACGTCTTTCCCGCAGAGTATCCCAGTTAGCCTTTGAATCTCACTGGCCCATCGTTCCGGGGAGTAGCCGTGGATGATCGCCAAAGATCTTGCCGCCATTCGCATCCTTTCTTCTTTCGGCATTCCCGAGACGCGTTCAAGCACAGCGGCCAGGGCAGAGGGATTACGAGGATCGATGACGAATCCGTTCACTCCATTCTCGACAAGATCGTCACAACAGCCACAGCGCGAGGACGCGATGATGGGCAGACCCGAAGCCATTGCCTCGTTTACAACCAGCCCCCAAGGCTCCCTGATGCTGGGCAGCACAAAGCATCCGGCAAACGCGTAGAACCCGGGAAGCTCGTGGATATTCTTGTGCCCCGCAAAGATGACTTTTCCGCTCTGGATCTGCGTCCTTGCCTGCTCGTGCAACTGCTCTCGCAGAGGCCCATCGCCTACAATCACAAGCGGCCAAATCCCTCCCGACGCAAGATACTGTACGTGCGCCTGAAGCAAGATCGAGATATTCTTTTCCGGGGCAAGGCGGCCGACAAACAGAAAGTAGGGTAATCTCCCGGATTCACCGGCATCGTCGCGGTGGCGCGCCGCTTGCGAAGCAAAGTAGCGATTGTCGACTACGTCGTATGCACTGGCGATTTTTTCCTGAGGGACTCCCAGGCGTCGCAGGTAAGATGCGGCTCGCCTGCCGCCTGCCACACCACCGTTGAACAGCAGCGTCACCAAAGTCCGTTTCAACAATTCCGACAGAACTCCACGGGGATGATCCTCGTAGTTTGATTCGCTCATCAGAATGGTCTTGGCGCCGTGAATGCGCCCCCATGCCGCGGCACACAAAGCGGGCAGGCTGGCATAACCCGGCACCAAAATGACTGTGGGCTGAAGATTGTCCAGCAGCCGCCACAGTTTTCCGGTAACAACGATCTTTCCCTGGTCCTCCCAGGCGCCCTGAGTCAGCGTGTACGACGAAGCGTCCGGCGCACCGCGCCACCAGCGGTAAAGCCGCTCATCGCTTGCCAGCTCTATCGCCCGCACATCGAAACAGGCCTTCATCGCCTGGATCCGCGCCAGGTGGTAGGGACCGAAACTGGTCCAAATGACTGCCACCCGCTCATTCAAGGGCGCGCTCATTGCAAGACCTCGTGGGTTTGCGAGCCAACTTCGAGCCAATCCCGCTCTGTTTTTCTGAGCGCGCGCAGAAGCCGCTCTCCGTACTTTTCCAAGGTGAATTCGGAGGCGCGAGCCAGCGCGTTCGCCGACATCTCAGCCCAAAGATGGCCGTCGTTCGCAAGGCGTTCGATGCGATCCCCAATGGCTGCCGCATCGCGAATGGGAACAATGAAGCCTTCGACGCCGTCGCGCACGACACTGCCCGCATTCGGAGTGGTGATCACCGGCAGGCCGCAGGAGAGCGCCTCGTAGCAGACGGTCGCCGAGCCCTCGCATAGAGTGGATAGAAGGAATACGTCGGCCCACTCGAACTGCCGATGCACCTCTGCTCTGGGCACAACGCCGAGAAGGTTGACATGTTCACTCAGAATTTTCCGGGCATAAGCGGACACGTCCAGCTGACCGGCCACGCGAAACTCCGCCTTTCCTTTGAGCATCCGCGCCGCGTTCAGAAGATACTGCGGTCCTTTCATCATGCGCACCGCTCCGACGGTAAGGACACGGAGCGGCTTGTGGCGGAGATCCCTGGGTCTCAGCTGAGGATGCGGATGAACGCCGTAGGGCACCACGACGCATCGCTCTACGGGTCCGCCCTTCGCGCGTATGCCCTGGCGCACAAACTCCGACCCGCAGAGGATCAAGTCTGCAGCCGCCCACTCCATCCGCTCGCGTTCCTCATAGGCGTGGCGGAACGGATCCTTCACGAGCGAAACGACCCATTCCGGGTAGTCCGCCTGTTCCCGCTCGAGAAGATCGTCATAAATTGCGGCCGGTGCGCTGGTCTGCTCACTGATTGCAAACATACCGCGCCTTTGCGCGTGCTGAAGCAACTCCAGACCCGCGGAATTGTACGTGTAGACGCTGCTCGCCGGGCCCAGACCCTTCCTGATGACTCTGCGGCAGAACTCCTTCCCTGCCCAGAGGTATCCCTCAGTCAGTGCTCCGGGCGTGTCTGCGCGTCTTTGGCGCCAGTAATATTCCAATCCCATAGCGGCGAAGGATGTGATCTTGTCTTCAGGGATGCCCGAGGGAACCCGTCCGAGCCATCTCCGCAAGGGTGCAGGGCCGGAACGGGATGCCCATGCGCGCAGCGGCTCAGGCAGAGGCGGAGCGCAGATGTCCGTGAACAGCCGCTCGAGCCTTCCCGAACGGGCGAGGATGGCGGGAACCGCATAATGCATGCGCGCCCCAAGCTGGGCTACGACGACCATTGCTCTCCGCGCAGCGCGGCGAAATGCCGCAGCATGAGCTCATTTTGCCGTTGTCTGGTCCTCCGCCGGCTTCTGCGCGTGATCCACGCGAAGAGAAAAACGGGAAACATAGAGTATCCCAGCGGAACAAAGATGGCGCCGAATCCCTGCGCGCACATGTTCAGGCTGACGGCGTAGAACATGACATAGCCGACAGCGGCCACCGGCGAACTGAGACCGCGGGCCACGATGAAGAGCCGGCGAAGGCCGACCCCGAGAAAGTAAAGAAACACGGCGGAGAGAAGGTGGAAGCGCGAATACAGGTCCGCAACCAGTCCCGGAGCCGAACCGGGAGCGATGCCGAGGGAGGTGTTCTCCTTCATGTCCTCCCAGTTGATTCCCGTCCATTGAGGATTGGCCTTCTCCGGCCACAAAACCCGGGGAATGGGATTGATGACGAAGAAGACAAGCCAACTGACGCCGTACTCCAACTTTCCGGTTTGATCCACGGTATCCAAAACGGCTGCGTGAAAGAGGAACTCCTGCGAGGCGGTGTCATGTTCCCGGTCGTATTCGCTGGTTCCGGCAATGTTATTGAACGCCACGTCCACGCTGGGAGTATTCTGCGGCGTCTGCTGGCCAAGGTGAAGAACACTCCTGTATTCGAGCATAAGAAAAACGCCGATGCCGGCGATTACGAGCACTCGACCGGCCTGCCAGAAGCTGACCGCTTTGCGCTGCGCAATGGATAGACCCACAAAAAATGTCGTCACCACGGCGAAAAGCGGTCCGCGGCCTCCGGTGAACACAGCAGAGAGAAGAAAGAGGCCGAGAAAGATGTAGGGTGGCAGGCTCTTCCACCTGCGCAGGGTAAACCTGGGCTCAGCGAGCATCATCATGACCGAG
>JASHUF010000129.1 GCA_030040175.1 Acidobacteriaceae bacterium | reverse complement strand
GCTTCGCAGGTTTTTTCGATGCCCGTATGCAGGTAGCCGATCTCCGGATACACCCGCACCACGATCTCGCCGTCGATCTCGAGCACCAGCCGCAGCACGCCATGCGTGGACGGATGCTGCGGGCCCATGTTCAGCACCATGTGCTGATCGCTCGCACCCTCCGCCACCGGAGCTTCCAGAATGGGCGTGCCTGCGCTCAAGGCCATTTAGCGGTATCCCTCCACCGGATAGTCCTTGCGCAGCGGATAGCCCTGCCAGTCGTCCGGCATCATGATGCGGCGCAGATTCGGATGCCCCTCAAAACGAATGCCGAAGAGGTCGAAGACCTCGCGCTCAAAATAATTTGCCCCCGGCCACACCGGCGTAATCGACTCGACTGAGGGATCGGGCTCGTCGACCGGCACGCTTAACCGGATGCGCTCTTTGAGCCGGTGCGAAAGAAGCGCGTAGCTCAGCCGGAAGCGCGGCGAGGCAGGGAACCAGTCCACGGCCGTCATATCCTCAAAAAAGTTGTAGCCCGCGGCCTTCAGCGTCGCACATGCGGCGCGGACCTCGTTGGGAGCAATCGTAAGCGTCAACTCCCCACGGTCGAAGCGCGCGTCCAGCAGCGCATCGGCATTCCAATTGACGACGGCCTTCACCGCGGGATGGTCCGCGAGACCGTCGAGGACCGCGTCTCTGCCGAAAAGTGCCTTGGAACCGCTCATCTTGGTCTGCTCTCAACCTCTCAATATCCGGTCAATCTCCGGTCAATATCCGTTCAATCCCAAAATCCGTTCAAACCCAAACGGCCCCATGCGAACTTTCACCGGTTCCAGCGCCGTCCCGTTTAGAGGTCCGCTTTGTCCAGGCTCCAGTCCAGGATGCCCTTGCGCACAATATAGTAAAGCCCCACAGCCACGAACCCCAGGTAGACCGCCATCTCCCAGAATCCAAAAAACTTATGCCCGGTAATCGCAGGCAGCCTGCGGTAAATGACCGCCCACGGCATCATGAACACGGCTTCCACGTCGAAGAGGATGAACAGCACCGCAACCATATAGAAGCGCACGCTGAACCTTCCTCGCGCATCGCCGACCGCTTCAATGCCGCACTCGTAGGCCGCCAGCTTGGTTCGTGTGTTCCGGTGCCGGCCTACGAACCACGAGGCCGTCACCATGCCCACGCCCAGTAAAACCGCCGCGAGTATCTGCAGAAGCAGAGGAAGGTACTGCCAGAAATAGGGAATCGTCTTCACTTGGGTACGCCCCCAAAAGGCAAAAGATTCAAAATCGGCACTGCGCCCTCCGCGAGCGCGCGGCTTCGACCTCCGGCGCGGCAACGCAGACCCGGCCAGCGCAAAAGCGCATAACCTGCTTTGAGATTAGGTTTTCCCCCCTCTGCCGTCAAGACGCCGCAAGTTACTGCAAACAGTACTGTCTCCCAATTTGAGGTGACTTCCAAAATCAGCGCTTCCCTCATTCCGGGATCCCCACCGGCTCGTCCATGACCCGACCCTTCCCAGGTAACCACGGAATCGACCCGTTCGCTTTCCGGCTTCCGCAAATTCTCTTTCCTTAAACGGGAAACCGAGAATTAACTTGTCTTAAAACAGAACCCGGTACATTCGTCATGTACGAATCGGGGCGGGAAAAGCCGATAGGCTCAAGGAGAATCCAAGCCATGGCAACCTCCACCAGCACTCTTCCGGCGCACCTTGGCGCATCCGCCACCATCGTTTCCCGCGCTGCCAGCCGCGGCCGAGCCACGCGCCGCCGCATCGATCCCCAATCCGGGAGGGCGCTCGAGATCCTGGGCCATGCTATCGAGTACCTGGCCGATGAATATGTGCGCGCAGGCGGCTCGCTCTCTGCGCACACGGGCGAGCTTGAAGCGGTGCAGTTGCTCATGGCGGCCAACCGCGCCATTTATTTCGCCTGCCCCCCGGTTCTGTCCTGCGGGGACCGCTTGCGCCGCTGGTTGCGGCTGGCAGTGCCGGATCCTCGAGCGCATTAGGCGCCGCCCGGTCCCACAGTCAACGCAGCCTCACTGGGGCTCCCGTCAAGAGGTCTTCGTTTCCGGGGTGAATCCTGGGCGAGCGGTGTCCTGGCTCGACCCCTTTGCGGCTGCAACCTTGATCCCGATTTGCGGTTACTGCCCCAGAATCAGGACCGCAAACAGCAGCACCCAGGCCATGCCCATGGTGTGCCAGAACCAGGCCGTCGAATCCACAGCGATCTGCCGGTAGTCCACGCGTTTGAACCATCCCAGCGCGCACAGGCAGAAACCGAGGGCCAGCACGCCCAGCACCAGGTGCGCCGCGTGGATGCCGGTGATGACGTAAAAGAAATAACTTGCCGGTGTGGACCAGCGGTTGAAAGCGAATCCCTGCGCCGTCAGTTGCTTCCACGCCATGACCTGCCCGGCAAGAAAGGTCGAGCCCAAAAGCAGCGTGGCTCCGATCCAGGGCAGCGCCCGGCGCAGCGCAGGACGGCCCAGGCCGAGCCACTCCTCCAGCACATCGATCTCCCGGAAGATGTTGCGCCGCGCCAGCTCCATGGTCAGGCCGCTCAGCAGCAGCGCCGCCGTATTCAGGAAAAGAATGGGCGGCAGAAGCACGGGGTGCCAGTCGCCAATCTGGCGCATGGTGCTCATATCCAGATGCGTGCTGGTCTGGCGCGCATAAAAGAGGATCACCAGGACGGCAAAGAACATCATGTCGCCCGCGAGCGCGCAGAAGACAAAGGCGCGCACCTTGTTGAGCAGCTCCCGCGGTCCGTGATGGGAGTTTCTCCACTCGTCGTCGCCGCCTCCGCCTCCGCCTCCGGTCGGGCGCCGGTCTACGGGCGGCTTGCCCCCAATGCCGGGAGACTTGCGTTCGATCTCCGTCGAGATGGGCGTGAAAATCGAAGGCATGACAAGCCCCTCTCCCTTTGAGGTTACTCCCACTCTTCCTTGGACGCATCCGGAATCGGAAGAGTGGGCTGCGAAACGGGCTTACTGCGTTTCATCGCCGGGAAAAACTTCCCCTGCCACTGGGGCCGCGCCCGGCGGCACGCGATCGTTTCTCTCGTGTTGATGCGCAAAACCCATCGTGGGATTGGTCTTTTTCGCGGGCGTCGCCCGGGGAGCACAACCGTAGGCGCAGGTTTTGCCGCACGCCGGAATTCGCATGCGCGCCGCGTCCCACATCCAGGGAGGGCGTTGCTCTAAACGCGTGCGGCCTTCACCGCGTCGACGAACAGCCGGTGCACGCGGCGATCGGCAGAAAGTTCGGGATGAAAGGTCGCCGCCAGCAGCGCACCCTGCCGCACCAGCGCCGGCGATCCCTCGCGGAGGGCGAGGGTTTCCACTCCCGGACCCACTTCAACA
>JASHUF010000014.1 GCA_030040175.1 Acidobacteriaceae bacterium | reverse complement strand
CGCTTTCCCTACCTATGCAGCCAGCCACGTAACCGCCGCGCCGGTTCCCGCGGAGATGCGTTCTTCCGCTTTCACGCTCACAGTGGATGGGCGGCCGGTGGACGTGGCGCACGCGGCTGCGAACTACGATTTCGTAAGCTTCGATGTGACCGGGCCGGCGGAGGTTGCGATTACGGCTGCCGCAGCGGGCTTCTGGGACGCGGGCGTGGACATCGAACCGTGGCGGCTGGGGTTGCGCGCAACACGGGAGGGGCGCGAAGGGCAGACCATCCGTTTTCGGATTCCGGGGCCGGTGAAGCTGGCCATCTCGCGGCCCGAAGATTTTTTGAACCACGCCAGCATGTTCTTTCTCTTTGCCGATGCGCCAGCCGCGCCTCCTCCACCGGCGGGGCCAAAGGTGCAGATTGTTTCTGCGGGCGTGCATCGGGAAAGCCTGAACCCGAAGAGCGGAGACACGATTTACCTCGCGCCCGGTGCGTTCGTTTTCGGCAGCCTGAATCTTTGGAACGTGGAAAACGTGAAGGTGCTGGGGCGGGGAACAATCGTCTACGACGGGCCGCAGGACCCCGATACGGACCAGGGTTGGATGCAGAAGCCGGACTGGCACTGCATCGGCGCCTACCAGGCCCGCAACGTGGAGATCGACGGAGTCACCTGTATCGTCCGCTCGCGCACCTGGTCGATCCAGATGAAGGATTCGACCGGTTTCCGCTTCGACGATCTGCGCGTGCTGGGCGGAAATCCCGGAAACGCCAATCAGGACGGCATGGACTGGCTGGGCGGCGGCGACACGGTGGTGCGCAATGCGTTTTTGCGCGCCTCCGATGACGACCTGGCGATGGAAGGCAACTGGGACGGCTACACCGAGGCCGACATGCTGCGGCCGGGGAACGACGTAACCAATGTGCAGGTCGAAAACAGCGAGCTCTCCACCAGCATTTCGAACATCGTGCGCATCGCGTGGCCCGAAAAGATTTACAACTCGAGCGGATTCACGCTGCGCGACTCGGACATTCTTGACGCGGGCATCGGCGCCTGCGGGCAGAGCTTCGGGCTGCTGGGTTTGTGGGGCGCGAACGGGGCGAGCGGCAACCACACGGACATCCACTTCGAGAATCTCTTTCTCGACAACTGGTACTCGCTGGCGCAGATCGAGCAGGAGCAGCCCGCGATCCGCGGCGTGACCTTTCGCAACATCTGGGTGCTGGGCCAGCCGCCGCTCGTCGCCTCGACGATGGTGGGCGACATTGGGCAGGTGACTTTCGACAATGTGAAGTACGGACAGGCGCAGGTGAGCTCCGATGCCGCGCTGCCGCTCGATGTGGAGGGCGGCGCGGCGCAGCCGCAATTCATCACGGCGCCCAGCCCGAGCGCGGCGTTCGCATTCGAGCCGCGGGCGCTTGCGCCGGGCGAGAAGGTCGTGTTGGTCGCGCAGTCCGCTCTGCACGCGCATTACACCTGGCTCTTCGGCGACGGGACGCAGGGCCACGGGCGGGTCGTGCGGCATCGCTTCCCCGATGCCGAGGGTACGGAGCTCGACGGCAAAAACGGCGCAGGCCGGTTCCGCGTGCTGTTGCACGTCGAAGATAAGGAGGGCCGCCAGGACTGGGCCGAGCAGGACGTGGTGGTGGTGAGCGCGTGGAAAGAAGCAGCGCCTGCGGCGAACGCCAACGAGCCCGGCCTTGCGTACCGGATCTTCCCCGGCACGTGGACGGAGCTGCCCGATCTAGCGGCGCAGGCAGCGGCCCCTCCGGCGGCGCAGCCCGCAGTATTGACCGGCACATCGTCAGGGATTGAGGCGGACGCGAAGGGACTCACGCGCTACGCCGTCGCGTGGGATGGATTTCTCGATGTACCCGCAGATGGCGGTTACTCCTTCGCGCTGATCAGTCGCGATGGCGCGCGGCTGGTAATTGACGGCGCGGAAGTGGCGAAGACCGGTCCGCCGTTTGCGCAGGTCTGCGGCTCGCCGGGGAATGCGGCGCGGTATGCCGTGGGAGCCATCGGTTTGCGCGCGGGCAAGCACGCGCTGCATATCGAAGGACTCAACTCCAACGGCGGAGGTACGCCGGTGCTGTTGTGGCAAGAGCCGGGAGCGGCGATGACGCGCGTGCCGGAGAGCACGTTTTGGCAATGAGGGTGTTAGGGGGTCGGGGGTCAGTGAACTCGAGCCCCGATACGAAACTGAGTGCTTTCCCCATCCCTTCATAAAGAGCGCGAAAGGATGGGGCAACGGATTCCGTGCGGTTCGAGATTGGGGCACGGGTGAACTCGCGCCTCGATTCTTGGTGCCGGTTTTCGGCCGCCCCTACGGGGCTTTGGAGATTTTCTTTTGTGGTGTTCCCAGGACTGCGCCCTTCCCCTTCCCCCTCCCCTTCGTTTCACTCAGGGTCGGGGCCAGGGTCGGGCTTGTCCTGGGCTATTTTCGCAGCATCCCTACGGGATGCTCTGCCGCTCGCATTTCTGATCCCTGATTCCCAATCCCCGATCCCTGACACCTGACACCTGACACCTGAGATCTGATCCCTGCTTCCTGCTATTTCGGCAGTTGCGTCACATCCCAGCCGCCGCCGAGGGCGCGGACGAGGCCGACGCTCGAGGCAAACTGGCGGCTCTCGATGTCAATGGCGGTGCGCTGATTTTCGAGGAGCGTGGCTTCGGCGGTGAGCACCTCGAGATAGCTGGTGACGCCGCCCTTGTAGCGCGCGTTGGAGAGATCGAACGAGTGCTGCGCCGCGGCCACGGCCTGCGCCTCCTGGCTCGATTCCTGCTCTAGAATGCGCAGGCCGGAGAGCTGGTCTTCCACATCCTCAAAGGCGGCAAACACGGTGTTGCGGTAAGCATCGGCCTGGGCGTCGTAGGCGTGGCGCGCCTGCGCGTTGAGCGCGTGGCGCTGGCCGGCGTCAAAGAGCAGCTCCGCGGCCTGCGCGCCCAGCGTCCACAGGGAGCTCGGTCCCTGAATCCACGTGCCGGCATTCGTGCTCTGAAAGCCGCCGGTTGCGCTCAGGCCGATGGCGGGGTAGTAGGCGCTGACGGCGATGCCGATCTGTGCGTTGGCCGCGGCGCTGAGCCGCTCGGCGGCGGCGATGTCCGGCCGGCGCTCGAGCAGTTGCGAGGGCACGCCGAGGGGAATCTTCGGCAGCGGCAGATCGAGCGGCGAGGGCGGAATGCTGAACTGCGAGAGATCGTAGTTGCCGAGGGTGCCGATGGCGTGCTCGTACTGCGCGCGCGCCACGCCCACGTCGGTCAGTTGGGCGCGCACGGTGTCAAGCTGCGTCTGCGCCTGGGCGACATCGACCTCCGTGGAGACGCCGCCCGCGAGGCGCTGCTGGGTGAGCGCGAGCTGCTGTTCGAGATCGGCGACGGTATCGGTGAGCAGCCTGATCTCGGAGTCGAGGCCGCGCAGGGCAAAATAATCGCTGGCCATCTCGGCGTGCAGGGTCAGGTCCACGTTGGCCAGGTCAGCGGCGCTGGCCTGCGCACTGGCGCGCGCCTGCTCCACACTGCGGCGAATGCGGCCCCAGAAGTCCGGCTCCCAGCTTGCCTGCGCGCCGAGGACAAGATCGTTGGGGTAAATCGTGTTGCTGGACTTGTTGAAGAGCGGCTGGTTGGAAGAATACTTTTCCGGATTCTCCGAAACGGCGCCATTCGCCGTGGGAAACAGATTGGCGCGCACCGCGGCCACCTGGTCACGCGCGGCCTGATAGTTTTCGAGGGCCTGGCGCAGCTGCACGTTGGTGGTGGCGATGCGGTCTTCGAGGCGATTGAGCTGCGGATCCTGGTAAATCTCCCACCAGTTGCCCTTCAACAGGCCGTCGGAGGGGTTGGCCGGCTGCCACGCGCCTCCCTGCGGATTGGGGGGCGGGAGCACGACGGAAGAGGCGCCGGTTTCCTTGTACGCGGCGGGCGGCTGATATGCCGGCTGTTTGTAATTCGGGCCGACGGGCTTGCAGCCGGCGAGCAGAACGAGCGCGAGCAAGCACGGAAGGGCCGCGCACCGGAGCACGCCGTCCTTTGGCTCGATCTGTTCCTGCAACCGCATCGCTAGAAACCTCCGGCGGCGGGGCTGCCGGGCTTGACCACGGTCACTCTCTCGCCGTCGAGGAGCGAGTCCGGCGGATCCTGAATGACCTCGTCGCCGGCGTGCAAGCCGCTGACCACCTGTGCGGTCGCGCCGTCGTCCACGCCGATGGCGATGGGCACAAGCCTGGCCACCGTGCCCTGCGCCGAGCTGACAACGGTGCCCACCTGCAAGCCTTCCTTGCGAAAGATCAGCGCCGAAGTGGGCACAACAAAGGTAGGCCCGGTGGGCGGAGTCTTGAAGTGCACCTGCGCCAGCGCGCCGGGCAACAGGCGGCTGGTCCGGTTGTCGACGTCCACTTCAACCAGCAATGTGCGGCTTGCGGGATCGATGGCGTCGGCGGTGCGCACCAGCGTGCCCCAGAAGGTTTTCTCCGGGTATTCGGGGAAGGTGAGGGCGATCTTCATGCCGCGCCTGACGCTCTGCGAGTAGAGCTGCGGTACGTCGGCGTAGACGCGCAGGGTGTCGAGAGCCTGCATGTGGAAGAGCTCCTGCCCCGCGCCCTGGTTGATCAACTGCCCGGTATCGACGTTGCGCGCGGTGACCACGCCGTCGAACGGGGCGTAAATCTTCTCGAACGATTGCAGCTCTTTGAGCCGGTCCACGTTGGCCTGCGCCGACTTGACTGCGGTTGCCGTGGAGGCAGCCTGGGTCACATAAGTATCGGTATCGAATTTGGAAACAGCATTGGTAGTGACCAGGCCTTTGTAGCGCTCGGCCTGCACCTGCGCATTGTGGGCGTTGGTCTCCGCGGTGGCCAAGTCTGCTTCGGCCTGGGCGAGCTGCTGGTCGAGCTCGGGCGTGGCGATGACGGCCAGCACATCGCCTTTGTGCACATGTGCGCCGATATCGTAGTACCAGCGCTCGAGATATCCGTCGGTGCGGGCGTAGATGGGCGAATCGGTGTATGCTGTCACATTGCCGGGAAGCACGAAATTGTCCACCGGCGCGCCCGGCTGCGCCGGAGCGACGCTGACCGTGGGCGCGGCCATTTGCTGCGTTTCCCGGGCGAGCACCGCGTAGCCGCGGCGGCGCGCCAGGATTCCGACGACGGCCAGCACGAGAGCCGCAGCCACAATCAGACCCAGAGCCAGGAGCACTTTACCCCCGGAGACCGGCGCCTGTTCGGGCGCTGAACCGTGGTCGAGCGCGCGCGATGCGCTCGCGGGTTGCGATTGTGGAGAAGATTTCGATTCCTTGGTCTTCGATTCGTGTGTCATGGGTGCTACTCCGAAGCGTCATCGAATTCGTCGAGCGTTGTGGTGCCGGACTGTTCCTGCGCGGTCATGCGGCGGCGTCCCAGCCGGCCGTGGACCAGGGAAAAGAACACGGGCACAAAAAACAGCGTGGCGACCGTAGCCAGCATCAGGCCGCCGATGACGGCGCGGCCGAGCGGGGCATTCTGCTCGCCGCCGTCACCGAGGCCCAGCGCCATGGGCACCATGCCGATGATCATGGCGAGAGCGGTCATAATGACCGGGCGCAGGCGCACGAAGCCGGCATTGAGCGCGGCCTGGCGCGCGTCGCCCACCAGGATTTCCAACTGCTCGCGGGCAAAGCTCACCACCAGGATCGAGTTCGCCGTAGCCACGCCCATGCACATGATGGCGCCGGTGAGCGCGGGCACGCTGAGGCGCGTGCCGGTGAGGAAGAGGAACCAGACGATGCCGGCCAGCGCCGCGGGCAGCGCGGCGATGATGAGGAAGGGATCGAGCCAGGACTGAAAATTCACCACAATCAGCAGGTAAACCAGCAGAATGGAAAAGGCCAGGCCGCTGAGCAATCCGAAATAGGATTTGTACATGGTCTGGCTCTGCCCGCGCAAGATGAAGTGGGAGCCGCGGGGCAGGTCTTTCTGGTGCGCGCGGACGATCTGTTCCATGGCGCGCGTGACCGTTCCCAGGTCGGTGCCCACCACGTTGGCATAAATGTCGATCACCGGCTCGATGTCGTAATGGCTCACCGTGGCCTGCTCGCTGCCGGGTTCGATATTGGCCACATTGCCCAGAATGT
>JASHUF010000128.1 GCA_030040175.1 Acidobacteriaceae bacterium | reverse complement strand
TGTTCTTGGGTTGCGCCGCCGCCCACGTCGAGAAAGTTCGCGGGGCTGCCGCCGGCGTATTGAATGATGTCCATGGTGGCCATCGCGAGGCCGGCTCCGTTCACCATGCAGGCGATGGTGCCGTCGAGCTTGATGTAGTTGAGCGCGTATTTGCTGGCTTCCACTTCGAGCGGGTCTTCCTCGGCCACGTCGCGCAGAGCCTTGATGTCGGCGTGGCGGAAGAGCGCGTTGTCGTCGAAGTTGATCTTGGCGTCGAGGGCGAAGAGCTTGTCGTCCTTGGTGGTGATGAAGGGATTGATCTCGACCAGCGAGGCGTCGGTGTCGATGAAGGCGCGGTAGAGGCTCTGGAAGAAGGCGACGGCGTGGTTGATCTGCGTGGGCTTGAGGCCGAGAGCGAAAGCGAGCTTGCGCGCCTGCCAGGCCCCGAAGCCGACCGCGGGATCGATGGTCTCTTTGAAGATGGCCTCGGGCGTTTTGGCCGCGACCTCCTCGATCTCCATGCCGCCGGCCTGCGAGGCCATGAAGACCAGCCGGCCGGTGGCGCGGTCGAGCACGATGCCGAGATAGAGTTCGCGGTCGATGGCCGCGGTCTCTTCAATCAGCAGCCGCTGCACCTTCTGCCCCTGCGGGCCGGTCTGGTGCGTCACCAGTTGCATGCCGAGAATGTTCTTGGCGTGGAGCTCGGCGTCTTCGCGCGTGCGCGCCACTTTCACGCCGCCGCCTTTGCCGCGGCCTCCGGCGTGAATCTGCGCCTTGACCACCACGCCCGAGGCGCCCTCGGCGAAGAGCGTGCGCGCTACAGCGGAGGCCTCTTCCAGCGTATTGGCCACTTCTCCGCGCGGGATGGGCACGCCGTATTTGGCGAGGATTTCTTTTGCCTGATACTCGTGAATTTTCAAAGGACACCCAATCGCCAGCCTATCACGCGATCCGATCGAATCGCGCAAGCGCTCGACCCAATGTACCGGCGGCCGATACCGCCTTGGAGTAAACTTCCCTCGTGCTCTCGATCGTCAGTCCAGATCAACGTCGAAATGTCACCTTTTCCGAAGATCTTGCGATCGACGCTGCGCTCAGCGCGTGTCCCGCCTTAGCGACCTTCGTTCTGGCCCTACTATTCGGCGGTTTCATGTTCTTCCAACCCTGGGCGATCTTCGGTTCTCTCACGCACTGTGTGCTCGGCGTCCTGCGCGGCAAGACTGAGGGAACCCTGGTCTTGAAAGCGCTGTGCCTCAGCGTCTCGTCTCTCTTTATTGCCGGCATTTTCGGCAGGCCGTTTGCGTCGTTCGTTGCCATCACTTTGGGCTTTACCTTTGTTCCAGCGGCGCTGGGACTCTGGCTGCGCCGCTCTCTCCATCGCTCTCGCCCAACAGCTCCGCCAAGGTAGGCCGCCGTCCTTGTGAGGCCGCGGGGATCACCCGTCCCGGATCGCCAATCGCCAGCGGAAAGCATCGATCTCCTGCGCGCCATTACCATGGAGTGGTATGAGCTTCCTCAAAGAAATGCTGCGGCCGCTGGCTGAGGACGGCGCGGCGCTCACGCGCGAGCAGGCGGCGCGGGTGCTCGAAGAGATCCTCGCCGGCTCAGTTCCTGAAGTGGAAACGGCGGCGCTGCTGGCGGTGCTGGCCACGCGCGGCGAGCAGGCGCCGGAGCTGGCCGGGTTCATCGACGTGATGCGCACGCGCGCGATTCCGGTTCCGCTGACGGAGGAGGAGCGCAGCGAACTGGTGGATGTGGTGGGCACAGGCGGCGGAGGGCCGCTCACCTTCAATATTTCTTCGGGAGCGGCGCTGGTGGCTGCTGCCGCGGGCGCCAAGGTAGCCAAGCACGGCAATCGCGCGGTCACCTCGCGTTGCGGCGCAGCCGATGTGCTTGAGGCCCTCGGCGTCCCCATCGAGCTGGAGCCGGCGCTGGCCGTCGAATGCCTGCGCCAAACCGGCTTTGTCTTTCTCTATGCGCCGCTCTATCACCCGGCCATGAAACAGCTCGGGCCGCTGCGGCGGGCGCTGGGATTCCGGACCATCTTCAATCTCTGCGGGCCGCTGACGAATCCCGCCCACGCGCGCGCGCAGGTGATCGGCGTGCTCGCCCCCAGCAAGGTGCTGCTGGTGGGGCGCGCGCTGGTGCAGCTGGGCGCGAAGCGCGCCTTTGTGGTGCACGGGACGGACGGGATCGACGAGCTGACGACGACGGGCGAATCGGTGGTGGCGCGGATCGAGGAGCAGGAAAACGGCGAGACCACCATGAAAGCCGCGCGCGTGACCCCGGAGATGGCCGGACTGCCGCGCACCACGCTGGACCATTTCATCGGCGGAGACGTGGAGACGAATCGCGCGCTGCTCTACGATGTGCTGACCGGAATCCAGGGCGCGCGCCGCGATATTGTGCTGCTGAATGCGGCCGCGGCACTGGTGGCTGCGGGGCTGGCGGAAGACTTGAAGGAGGGTGTCGCCAAGGGAACCGAGGCAATCGACTCCGGCCAGGCGGCGGCCACGCTCGAAAAGCTGCGGCGGTTTGGGACGAAGCACGGAGTAAAACGCCAAAATCTAGATCGGCGTTGATCCCCCGGCAAGACGCTGTGCGAAGAGCCACGAGAGCAGCGAAAGAACGCATGCGAGCGCGACCCAGCCGGCCTGGGTGAGATCGCGGGTTGCGGTCGCGGAGAGATGCGGAGCGGCGAAGGAAAGCTGCCGCAGGGCCTGAGGGAGATAGCGGAAGAACTCGAACGCGCCCCAGCCGAAGACTCCGGCGGCGAGCGCGAAACCAGGCAGCATGCGCTTCCAGGGAAAGGGAATGGGCGGAGGCGCGGCGGCTTCTTCATGCACGCGCTCCATCACTGCCGATAGAAAGCCCGAGGACGGGACGAGCTGCTCGTCTGCAGAGAGGATGCGGTCGATGGCGTCGAGATTCGCGCCCCTGCCCGCGTTCGGGTTCGGTTTGAATTCATGGTTCATTTTGAACCTGCCTTTTGTGAGCTGTGCGGCGGCGCCGATGCAAACGGCCGGTTAAGCTGGGGAAAGCGACGGCGGAGCAGCTCGCGGGCGCGAGCGAGACGCGCCTTCATGGTGCCTTCCGGCATGTGCAGCGTTGCAGCTGCCGCGCTCAGATCCATTTCATGAAAATAGAAGAGAAGGACGGGTTCGCGATAACGGAGGGGGAGCGCGAGCACGGCCTGCCGCAGGCGCTCGTTTAAGCTGCGCTCCCAGAGTTCGTCGTGCTGGCGCGGGGATTGCGCAGGTTCGGGCGCTTCCTCGAGGGGAAGAGTAACGGTGGGGAAGCGCCTGAGTTCGTTGCGAAAGACGTTGGCAGCGAGGGCAAAGAGCCAGGTGGAGAAGCTGGACTCGCGGCGCCAGGAGGCGAGACCGCGCCAGGCGCGGAGGAGGGCATCCTGCGCCAGCTCTTCAGCGCGGCTGCGATCGCGGCAGTAGCGCCAGGCCATGTTGACGAGCGGCCCCTGCCAGCGGCGCACAATGTCTTCAAATGCCGCCATGTCGCCGGAAAGAACGCGCGAGACGTCGGCCGCATCCTGTTCGGCCGCGTCGCTGCGCACGCTCGCTTGAAGTGGAGTCAATTCGGCCATCTCCGTGCCGTGAGACAGTGAGATTGGTTGTGCGGTTGCAATTTTATTGCGGAAGGCATGGCGAAAAGAAAATGCAACCGCGGAGAGAGCATGCCTGTCTTACCGGCCGCATGGGGAAAAGCTCCCCAAGGCGGAACAAGGAGGATGGTATGGGCTACCTGGCATTGGCATTTCTCGACCGGCCGGAGATGAGCAATATGGGAATGTGGCTGTTTCTTTCCGTCGGCGCCGTGTCGCTGTTCGTGGTTTTCATTCCCCTGGTGACGTTTCTGGAGAACCGGCGCAAGGAGCGGGAGGCGTTTTACCAGGCGGAGACCATGCGGCGGCTGACCGAGTCGTCGAGCGAGGGCGCAAAAACGGCGCTCGAGATGATGCGGACGGAGACTCGCCAGGAGCGGCTGAGAAAGCGCGAGGGGGTGAAGGTCGGCGGGCTGATCAATGTCGGCGTGGGCGCGGGGCTGTTGATCTTCCTGCGCTCGCTCATGGGCAACGGATCGCCGTGGCTGGTTGGATTGATTCCCGGATTCATCGGCGTGGCAATGCTGGTGTACGTGTTTTTTATGGCGGGGCCGATCGAGTGAAAGGCGCGCCGGTGCGCACGGCGGCGTGTGTATAGTGGGTTGTGCCCGAAACCCCATCGCTCCGCGCCGCCAGACCAGCGCGATCGAGCCTGCGCGCGAACTCCGGCGAGGGCCTGCTGGAGCGCGGCGTGCGGCGCGCGTTCCGGCGTCTGGCGCCCTATCTCACCACTCTTTACGTCGTCTCTTTCCTTGACCGCGCCAACGTGGGATTTGCCAAGCAGGCGCTGGCCGCATCCGTCGGAATTTCAGAGGCCACGTACGCGCTGGGTGCGGGCCTGTTCTTCCTCACCTATTCGACCTGCGGATTTCCCAGCAACCTGATCCTGCACCGCATCGGGGCGAAGATCTGGATCTCGTTTCTGATGGTGGGTTGGGGGCTGGCGTCGATGGCGACCATGTTCGTGACCGGGAGCGCGTCGTTCTATGCCCTGCGGCTCGTACTGGGCGTACTGGAGGCGGGGTTTTTTCCGGGAACGATCCTGTATTTGACCTACTGGTTTCCCAACCGCGTTCGTGGCGAGATTACGGGATTCTTTTATCTCGGCGTGCCGTTGTCGCTGGTGCTGGGCGGGCCGCTCTCCGGGCTGCTGCTCGAAATTCATAGGAAAAGCGGACTCGAGGGCTGGCAATGGATGTTTCTGGTGGAGGGATTTCTGGCGGTGGCGATGGGCGCGGTGTCGTTTGGCTTTCTGGACGATAAGCCGGCGCGGGCAAAATGGCTCCCGGAGGACGAAAAGCAGGCGCTGATGGCGGCGCTGGCCCAGGAAGAAGAGGAGCGCCGCGCCGCGGGGCCGGCACAACTGCTGCCCATGTTGCGCGATCCGCGCGTGCTCCGGTTCGTGCTCATCTATTTCCTGATCCAGATGAGCATCTATGGCGCCATCTTTTATCTGCCGGCCCAAATCTCCGCGCTGATGCGCAAGCCCGCGGGATTCGAGGTAGGCGCGGTGAGCGCGATTCCGTGGATGTGCGCGACCATTGCGTGCTACTGGCTGCCGAAGGGCGCAGACCGCAAGAGGAATCATCGCGCCATGGCGGCGTGGGTGCTGTTTGCGGGCGGATGCGCGAGCCTGGCATTTCCCACCGCGGGCCCGCGCCTGGGGCTGCTGGCGTTGTCGATTGCGGTCTCAAGCTTTGTGGCGGTGCAGCCGCTGTTCTGGACCTTCCCCACCGGCTACCTGGCGGATAAAGCGAAAGCAGGCGGAATTGCGCTGGTGGGCGCGGGCAACCTGGGCGGCTTTCTGGCGCCGAATCTGAAAGTGTGGGCCGATGAAAGATTTCACTCGCCGAATGCGGGGCTTTATGTTCTCGCCGGCATCACGGTGCTGAATGCGGGGCTGATTGCATTCACGAAAACGGGGCCGGCGCGCGCCAAGGCGTGAAGCGCGGGGCGTCCGGTGCAATCGAGCGCGGCGTATAATCGGTGCCATGGCGGCGGGTGCACAAGCCGGTCAAGCGGGGGCGCAGGACGAGCGCAGCGGCGAAAAAAGCACGGCGGCTAAGCTGCGCGTGCTCGAAGCGCAACTGGAAATGCTGGGCGGCGTGCTGGTGGCGTATTCGGGAGGGGTGGATTCGGCGTTCCTCGCGGCGACGGCGCATCGCGTGCTGGGCGAAAGGATGCTGGCAGTGCTGGCCGACTCGCCTTCGCTGGCGCGGCGGGACCTGGAAGCGGCGTGCGCGTTTGCGCGTTCTCTCGGGATGCCTCTCGAAGTGGTCGCCACCGAGGAGCTGGAGCGTCCCGAGTATGCGCGCAATGACGCGAATCGCTGCTTTCACTGCAAGGACGAGCTTTTTCTGGTTTTGGAGAAGCTGGCCGGCAGGTCGGGATTCGCGCACATTGCTTACGGCATGAACGCGGACGACCTGCGCGATTTCCGGCCCGGACAGCGCGCGGCTGAGCAACACGCGGTGCTGGCGCCTCTGGCCGACGCGGAATTGACCAAAGCGGAGATTCGCGCGCTTTCGCGAGCCGCGGGCTATCCCATGTGGGACCGGCCGGCTGCGCCGTGCCTTTCGTCGCGCGTGGAGTATGGGCGGCCGGTGACGCGCGCGGTGCTCAGGCAGGTGGAGCAGGGGGAAGAGAGCCTGCGCGCGCTTGGATTTCGCGAATTCCGCGTGCGCCATCACGGAGAGCTGGCGCGGGTGGAGATTGCCCGCGGCGAGCTCGAGGGCGCGCTGCGGCTGGAGATGCTGGACGCGATCACGGCCGCGCTGAAGCAGGCGGGCTTTACCTATGTGACGCTCGATTGCAACGGATTCCGATCGGGATCGATGAACGCGATCCTGCCCGCCGAGGTCCTGGCGCGGCACAGTGCTTAGAGCGCTTTCCCTGCCGATTGCCCCGCAATTTACAATCACAATGCAATGCGTATTGGGTACCTTGAGTGCTTTTCCGGCATCAGCGGCGACATGCTGCTGGGCGCGCTGGTGGATGCCGGCGTGCCTTTGGCGGTGCTCGCAGAGACCGCGGCCGCGCTGGGCGTGGGCGCGCATCTCCACGTCCACAAGGTGATGCGCGGCGGGCTGGCGGCCACCAAGGTCGATGTGGTGACGCGGGAGGGCAGGGATCAGGTTTCAGGGGTCAGGGATCAGGAAACGGAGCACGCGCACGGGCCCGATGCTCACCGGCACACGCATGAGCCCGGACATGGACATCCACACCTGCACCAACCTACACATCATCCGCCGGAAAGGCATGATCACGAGCATGCGCAGGCGCACCGCTCGCTCTCGGAGATTCTGCGGATTATCGGCGCGGCGGCGATTCCGGAGACGGTGAAGGCGCGCGCGCGCCGCGCCTTTCAGCTGCTGGGCGAGGCCGAAGCCGCGATCCATTCCATTCCGGTCGAGACGGTACACTTTCACGAAGTGGGCGCGGTGGACACGATTGTCGACATTGTGTGCGCAGCCGCGGGATGTGAGGCGCTGGGCGTGGAGCGGTGGATGGCTTCGCCGCTGAACGTAGGCAGCGGGACGGTCGAGTGCGCGCACGGAACCCTCCCCGTTCCCGCGCCGGCGACCCTGGCGCTTCTCGGCGACGCACCGGTGTACGCAGCGGGTGTTCCCATGGAGCGAGTGACGCCGACAGGCGCGGCATTGCTGCGGATGCTCGAGGTGCAGTACAGGCCGCTGCCGGCCATGCGCGTGGAGCGGCGTGGCTATGGTGCGGGCGGGCGCGACACGCCGGACGCGCCGAACCTTTTGCGGCTGTTGGTGGGCGAAGAATCGGAGATGGCGGCAAAGGCGGCCGGGCTGGAGAATGCCGGCGAGCCGGTTGCGGTGCCTGAGGCGGAGCCGATTGCGGTGCCTGAGGCGGAGCCGATCGCGGTGCCTGAGGCGGAGCCGATCGCGGTGATTGAGGCGGTGATCGACGATTCGACGCCGCAGTTGCTCGCGTACGTGAGCGAATTGCTTCTCGAAGCCGGCGCGTGGGACGTGTACCGGACGGCGGTGCAGATGAAGAAGGGGCGCACGGGGGTGGAGATGACGGTGCTCGCCAGGCCGGAGCTCGGGCCCGCGCTGCGCGAGCTGCTGCTGCGCGAAACCACCACCATTGGTCTGCGCTGGCGCATGGAAAGCAAGATGGCCCTCGAGCGGGAGATGGCGGAGGCGAACACGCAGTGGGGCAAGGTGCGCATCAAAGTGGCGCGCTGGCCTTCAGGCAAGGTGGCCAATGCCGCGCCTGAGTATGAGGATTGCCGGGCGATCGCTCAGCGTCACCGGATTCCGCTCAAGGAAGTGATGCTGGCGGCTATGCACGCCTATGCGAACGGCGCAAAGGATGGCGGGGAATGAATCCGCAAGCGATCGAGAGGCTGCTCAACGATGTGCGCGAGGGCCGGGCCGAGGTGAGCGAGGCGCTCGAACGGCTGCGCCATTTGCCGTTCGAAGATCTGGGATTCGCCAAGCTCGACCATCATCGTGCATTGCGGACTGGCATGCCGGAGGTGATCTTTGCCGAAGGCAAAACGGAAGCGCAG
>JASHUF010000127.1 GCA_030040175.1 Acidobacteriaceae bacterium | reverse complement strand
CCTGCAACGGATGTGCTCTCCTACACCTCTCCGGGGGCGCCATGGATCTATCCCGTCTTGGGGGAAGTTCTTTTTTTCTTGATCCATACTGTCGCCGGCTACGGTGGTTTGTCGTGGTTCTGCGCCCTGACTCTGCTCGCAATTGTCGCCTTTTTGCTGCGGCCGCCTTCGCACCCGGAGTGTCTCGCTACCGCTGTTCTGGCTGTCGTGGGATTGCCGCTGCTGGGCTTTCGCATGAATCCCCGGCCTGATCTCTTCACCCACCTCTTCTTTGCCCTTTTCCTTGTCCTGCTTTGGCGTTTCTATCGTGTCCAAGAACCGGCGTCGAAGGTGCGGCTGCGCGCATTGTGGTTGCTGCCTCTGCTTATGGTGCTTTGGGTCAACGTGCATTTGGGATTTATTGCGGGCATCGCCGTGATCTGCGGATACCTCCTCTTAGAAGCGGCCGATCTCGCTGATAGATCGAGACGCACTAATGCGCTTAAGCGGCTCATCCGCGTGTGGCCGGTCTTGGCCGCAACCTTGCTGGCCACACTGCTCAATCCCTTCGGAGTCGAAATCTACCAGGCCGCGCTCTTTCAGGCCTCTCAGTCGGTGACCGATTTGCAATTGCACGGTCCGGCAACGGTCAATTACATTGCCGAGTGGCATTCCGTCCCGCTTTCTCTGGCAAGCATGTCGGAGGCGCTGGACTGGCGGAATCCAAACAACAGCACTCTGTGGTGGATGGCGATAGCCGCTTTAGCCGCGGCGGCGATCGCGCTCCGTCAGCGGCGTGTCGGACCGGCCATACTCCTGGGGCTGGCGCTCTTCGCCGGATTCCATACGCTCCGCTATGAAGGCTTGTTCGCCATCGTCGTCATGGTTGTTGGCAGCTCGATATTCGCCGATGCTCGCTCCCGGAGAGACACAGCGAGTGGAAGGCCTGCCTGCGCGGGGAGCGCTCCTCTTGGCTGGCGGGCAACGGTTGTAGTTGTGGCCGCGCTCGCGCTGAGCAGTGTGCATTCTCTCGATCTTATCTCCAGCCGAACGTACATTCTTAATTGTGCCGGCGAACTTTTCGGCGCCGGGGAATCGTCGTTATTCCCGGAAAGGGCCGCAGGCTTCATTCTGCGCGAACATCTGCCCGGGAACATCTTTCAGCCGTATGACCTGGGCGGGTTCACCGCTTTCAGGCTTGGCCCTGCTTACAAAGACTTCATTGACGGGCGGGATCTTAGTCCGGCCGTCTTTGAAGAGTATAAGCAACTCTCAAATGCATCTGCGGATTCGCCGGAGTGGGAGACGGAGGCGGCACGCTATGGAATCAATGTGGTGCTTCTTTCCCTGGGACGGACCCCAGGGCAGCTCGCCAATTTTTGCCGCGGAAAACTGTTCCGGCCGGTTTACCTGGACCAGGTCTCCGCGGTTTTGCTTCGAGACACCCAACAGAACCGCGCCTGGCTTGACCGCTTGCAGATTAACTGCGATGCCCACCAGTTCCAGCCTCCGGCTCAACTGTCAGGCGTAAGACTTGCGCAGTTTCTCAGAGACGCAGGCTGTGTTGAACTGAATCTCGGACGCACAGCCGAGGCGCAGGAGACTTTGCAACGCAGCGAGAGCCTCGCGCCCGAGGATCCGAGCGTGCGTCTGGCCTTAGCCCAGATTTATCAATCCAAGCAGGAACCGGTCCTTGCCGAGCAGGAATTGAAAGCCGCCGTTTCACTCCGCCGCGACAGTGAGACGCTTTGGGTCCGACTGGCAACCTTCTATCTCCAGCTCGGGCGATTGACTGAAGCTCAGCGGGCGCTCACGACCGCAACACAATTGGCAACCGCTCCGGCAACTGATTTCGCGTTATTGGGGCAGATCGATCTCATCTTGCACGAGAGTGATCGCGCTCTGAAAGACTTCGACCAGGCCGAGGCTGTCGCTGCCAGAGCAGGGGCGCGTGAGGATGAGTTCCCTGGCCTCTTTGCAGAGATTGCGGCGGGCCGGGCCATGGTCTATTTCGCTGCTCGGGACTGGAAACAGGCCATTGCCTACCAACAGGAGGCCACCCGCAACACGCCCGACAGCCCCCAGATGTGGCAATCTCTGGCCGACATGTACCAGGCCGCGGGAAAACCGCAACTGGCAGCCCAGGCTCGCGCGCGCGTCAGCGCGCTTGCACCTTCGCCTTGAAAAGGGACGTCGCGCCGGAAGCACCCCGCCGCCTTCATCCTTCGGCGTCCTGCCGGCAGGGCCTCAGGACTGACGGCAATGCATCCAATGGGTCTGTCATCGCGCCCTGAGTTGAGCAAAGGCAATCCCGCTCAATTCACAGTCAATTTGCAACGATGTGTTACTACGCAAGATCATGCCCAGCACGCCTCGCAGACCGGCGCATAGAAAGCAAAACGCCAGATTCAAGAGCAAGGCACAAGCCGGTGCCTGGCAGGGCTCCGGCATTTCACGCGGGCAGGCCGGCTACGTCCTCATTGTTGCGGCCTGCGTGTATGCATTCCTGGCCGGGTTTCACACCATCATGGATCCGGATCTGGGCTGGCACATGGCCACGGGACGTTACATGCTCGTGCATCATGTCATCCCTGCTACGGATGTACTCTCTTACGCCTCCCTGGGAGCACCATGGATCTATCCGCCCTTTGCGGGCGTTCTCCTTTTCCTCATATACAGTTGGGCCGGCTACACTGGCCTGACGTGGTTTTGCGCGCTGAGCTTTCTCGCTCTCGTGGCCGGCCTGGTGCGCAAGCCGCCGCATCCGGAATGTCTAACTTCGGTGATTCTCGCCGTTGTCTGCATACCGCTTCTAGCCGAGCGCATGGCGCCTCGGCCGGATCTCTTCACCCATATTTTCTTCGCAGTCTTTCTTGTCGCTCTTTGGCGTTTTTACTTGAATGCCGGGCCGGCCGCGGATGGTGCGCAACTGCGCGTCTTGTGGCTGTTGCCTCTGCTGATGGTGTTCTGGGTCAACCTGCATCCGGGGTTCGTTGCCGGCATCGCTCTCATCTGCGGATACCTCCTTCTCGAAGCATTTGAGCTTGCCCGCTCATCCAAGCGCGCGGCGGCGGCCAAACGGCTCAAGCGAATCTGGCCGGTACTCACGGCCACCCTGCTGGCCACACTGCTCAACCCATTTGGTCTCAAAATCTACCAGGCCCCCCTTTTGCTGACAGATTTTCAGGGCCACAGCAAGCCGGTCGGAACTGTCATTCGCGAGATGCAGCCCGTCAAGCTCTCTCTGGATGCAATGTCTGGTGTTTTCAGCTGGCGTGACCCGGGCAGCAGCCTTATGTGGGCAACAATCGCTGCGTTGGCGGCCTGTGCCCTTGCACTGTGGCGCCGGCGGTTTGGTCCAGCCGCGTTCCTGGCCCTTGCGGTCTACTGCGGGTTCCAGAAACTCCGTTACGTGGGCCTGCTGGCTATCGTAGTTATTGTGATTGGCAGCTCCGTTTTCACAGAGTTTTTCTGCTGGCGGAAAAGTTCGAGCACCAAGCCGGGGTCCGCCAAGCGTGATTCCTTGCCTTGGCCGCTGACCGTCCTGGCCATAGCGATGTTCATCCTCACTTGTGTGCGCTCTGTGGATCTGATAACGAACCGCCCATACATCCTCACATCTCCGCAGGAACGCTTCGGCGCGGGAGAATCCTCGCAGTTTCCTGAGCGAGCCGCAGCTTTTATTCTGCGCGAGCATCTTCCGGGAAATATCTACCATCCCTACGACCTTGGAGGCTTCGTTGCCTTTCGGCTTGGTCCCGCCTACTTGGATTTCATCGACGGCCGGGGCGACCACCTGAGTCCCGAGGTCTTTCGGGAGTTCAGCAAAATCTCAAAGTCTGCGGTCGATTCAACGGAATGGCAAACAGAAACCGCTCGGCGAGGGATCAACGTCGTGCTCTTGCCCACCGGCCGATCGCCGGATCGGCTTGCCGACTTCTGCCGGGGACAGCTCTTTCGTCCTGTCTACCTGGATGAAGTCTCCGTCGTTCTCTTGCGCAATTCTCCACAGAATCGGCCTTGGCTCAACCGTTTGCAAATCGACTGCAGTGCCAGGCAGTTCATACCCCCGGTTTCTGCCTCGAGAGTCGCATTGTCTGACTTCTATGCCAACGCCGGCACGGTCGAGTTGTCTCTGGGACGTACGAGCGAGGCGGAAGCCGCTCTCGAACGAAGCGAAAGCCTCACTCCGGAGGATCCAACTGTTCACTTGGGACTCGCCGAAGCCTATGAGGATCAGCAGCCGGTTCGTGCGGAGGAAGAGCTCAAAGCCGCCATTGCGCTGGCTCGCTACGCGGAACCGCCGTGGCAGAAACTGGCGCAATTCTATTTTGAACAGGGGCGCTATGCTGAAGCACAAGCGGCGCTGCAAACTGCGGCTCGGCTTGCGGAATTCCCGGAGAGCGATCTTGCGCATCTTGGCCAGATCGATCTGGCTCTGCGCGAACCGGACCGTGCCCTCAACGACTTTGCCCGGGCGGAAGCGGCGGCGCGCCGGGCCGGCGAGGACGATAAGGAAAATCCTGGGATGTTCGCCGAGATTGCGGCCGGCCGGGCCATGGCCTATTTCGCTGATCGGGACTGGCAACGGGCCGTTGCCTACCAGCAGGAAGCGACCCGCGACACGCCGGAAGACCCCCAGCTGTGGCAGGCTCTTGCCGACATCTCCCAGGCTGCGGGAGAGCCCCAGCTGGCAGCCCAGGCCCGTGAACGCGTCAGCACGCTTACCGGTTTGCGCTGAAGGGGGTGCTTTGAAGGCCCTCACGCCTTCACCCTGCTGTGTCCTGCCGGCAAGGTCTCAGGGTCGAGAGTGCGCCTTGCATGATCCGGTTGGTCGACGCCATCCCTACCGCCTGACAACGATGTGGGCGGGCGCAAAGCGAGCCGGATGCATCTGCTGGCCTCTATCGACGACAAATGCGCGCGTGATCGTTAGTTCGCCGGCGCCCGGTGCATTCGCCTGAAAAGTGAGCACGCAGACCGTTCCATCTCCCTCGATGCCGGGGGACCCCGGCGGACGCGCCATGCTGATCACGACATGCCCGGCCGGCGAATCGGAGTGAATAATTGGCGCCGACTTCCCATCGCGGTTCAAAACATCCCCTGGAGTTATGCTCGTGAGCATCAACTTCGTGGCGTCGTACTCGAAGACGACTGTAAAGGAAACGATTTCGCCTGTGCCGCTCAGGGTTACGGGGACCTGGAAGCTGGTTCCGGGTTCGACTGGATCCGGCGGTGCGTTGAGCGTCAAAGTGATGCCCGCACTCTGTGTCGGCGCAGAAGCCGAATTCTCAGAGGCGGCCTGCGCACGGCAAGTGGGCGCCACGGCAGCAAACAAGGCTAGGGCGAAGACCGCTGTCGATGCCACGGTTCCCGCCGCCGTGAGAGTGCAGATGCTGCCATTCGTCCGGCCGATTTTCTGCAAGGCATGTTCGTTCATTCTGGAGCTCCAGTCCGTTTGTCCTCGACCCATCCCTCTGGCAACGGGGCGGATTTCGGATGCTTCGCAGCGCCTGAATCGGACGGACGGATTCGCCGCGTGGCTGCGTAGATTGAACAATTTAGCAGGGCCAGTTTTCATGAAGGTTACGAAAGCCGTTTTCCACGCGCCTTGCCAGACCGCGGCCCGGCCTACATGCTTGCCTTCATGCCGCGGATAACTGCTTAGACAAGTAGCTTGAATACACAGGCTTAGGGGGCGCCGCTTTCATTGGCGTCGTTCGCGTTCCGTCACCGTGCACATTGCAAAATTCACGAAGATTTGTTATTCGGTGCTCCTGAAGCCGTCGCAACACTCATCGGCGGCGGGCAATCCGTTCAGCGTGTCGGAGCGCTGGTTACGGCCGGTCCGGCCTTTTGTGAGAGACTGCGATTGAGCTGAGATGCCCGCTACGCTACGATCATGAATGTCTCGATCATCATCCTCAATTGGAATGGATGGAAAGACACCATTGAGTGTCTCGAGTCGGTGCTGAACCTGTCGGGAGGCAGTTTTCGGGTTGTGGTCTGTGACAACGCCTCCACGGATGGATCCACCGAGAAGATCAAGGCGTGGGCACGAGGGGATGTTCGAGCGGAGGCGGCAAATCCGGACCTGGCTCACCTGATTTCGCGCCCATCGCCCAAGCCCATTCCATTTCTGGAGCTCGCGCGCGGCCAGGCTGAATCGGGAACAGCGCGATTCGACATCCCTCTCGTCCTCATCCACAATGGCGCCAATCTCGGTTTTGCGGGCGGGGAGAACGTCGGCATTCGCTATGCCCTCCGCGATCAGGAGTGCCAGTTCTTCTGGATGCTCAATAATGACACTGTAGTAGCCCCCGGCGCCCTCGCCGCTTTGCTGCGTTGCATGCAGGAGCGCAAAGACATGGGCCTCTGTGGTTCCTTGAATCTTTCCTACACTCACCCGAATGAAGTTCAGAGCGAAGGAGGGAATTTATATTCTCGCTGGACGGGACGCGTGCGCACCCGCCCACGGCGGCTCGTCGGCGATCTGACCTCGGCCATCGTCAAATTCGATTACATCAACGGCGCTTCCATGCTGGCCAGCCGCAATTTTCTTGAGCAGGTGGGCCTGATGGACGAATCTTACTTCCTCTATTTCGAAGAGCTCGATTGGGCCATGCGCGCGAAAGGCAGATTTGGCCTTGGTTACACGCGTGATAGCGTGATTTTTCACAAGGAGGGAGCAACCATCGGTTCCAGCGCCAACCGCAGGAGACGAAGCTTGGTCTCGGAGCGCTATCTTACGCGGAGCCGCGTTTTGTTCACCCGGCGATTCTTCCCGTGGGCTCTCCCTACCGTTCTTGCTGCAATCTGCTTTGCTGCATTGGAGAGACTTTGCTCAAGAGAGTGGTATCGCGGCCGCGAAATGCTCCTTACCGCGGCGCTTGCACTGGTAATGCCTGCATCGAGAACTGCCGGCACCTCCCAGGCAATTTGAGTTGACTTGTCTTATGCCTTTGCCGGCGATTCCGGACCTCGAAAATCCAAGGGCTGCCGCCGGCCTCAGGGAATTTCGAGCCGATGTTCTTAACGGAAATGGGATGCGCATAGTGCTCATTACGGGATCATTCCCTCCGGATGCATGCGGCGTCGGAGATTACACCTGTTCCCTGGCATCTTCCCTGGAGCAAGCTGGGGCGAGTGTCGAAGTGTTTTGCCTCAGGAAGTGGGGGATCGCGGAAATGTCGCAGGCAGTGGGAAAAGTTCTGCGCGAAAAGAGCTCCGTTGTTCACATTCAATATCCGACTATGGGATATGGGAAGAGCTTGGGGCCTCAAATTTGTGCGTTGGCCCGAAAGAGTGTAGTTACACTTCACGAATTCACCAAAG
>JASHUF010000126.1 GCA_030040175.1 Acidobacteriaceae bacterium | reverse complement strand
ATGGCGCGGCCATTCAGCGGCAATGACTCGACTTGCTGCTGCGTCACCAATCCGGCTACAGTTCCGTTGGTTGTATCCAAAAGCGGAGCTTCTGCCGTGACCTGCACCGATTGCGTAGTGCCGCCGGGCACCAGATGGAAGTCGATATCCCGCTGCTGGGAGACGTCGAGCGTAATTCCTGCCGCGGTGCCGGTTTTGAATCCGCTGGCTTCCACACTCACGTTATAAGTGCCTACAGCCAGGTTCGGAATCGCGTAGACACCGGAAGCACTCGTAACCGCTCTTTGAGCGATCTGCGTTGAAACCTGAGTCGCGGTCACGCTTGCGCCGGGAATCACTGCTCCGGTCGAATCCGTTACCGTCCCCACGATCGTTCCACGTGCCTGGCCCAGGGCCGGCACCGGCCAAAGACACGCCGAGACCAGAACCAGAACCATGAACTTCCACGATCGAACGAGCAGATTCATAAAACGCCTCCTGGAAAAGACTTTCGCGTTTCGCTCCTGGCTCTCACTTCAGCGGCGGCTGCACGGCCGCCATGCCCGCGCGCAAACGCTCAGGCATTGAAATAAGCCTTCACCGCTGAACAAGGTACTGCTGGGTACTGCTGGCCCATCGCTATCGCGGCCTACGAACTAGCCGAAAACGGTTCACGTTGATGCAGGCAAGCTGTTCTTAAACCTTGCGTGGCCTGCCCGCCCGAATTCAAAACCTCGATTCGCGGCCAAGGCCAACGCCTGTGCAACGCTGGGGCCGATCCCCGCCTTCGGGAAACGTCTGCTGAAATCGCTTTCTGCAATCGCTTGCATTTACGGCGTGGCCCACCTTAATTCATTGCTCGGAGCCTTGTCAAGCGGAAAGTTCGTTGGGTAGTGGATCGGTTTGACCCACTACCCAACTTGCGCGAGCTGACGCAACTGGCCAGCCCGCCTGAACCTGCAACGTTATTCCGCCTGCCAGATCCTCACGTATTGAACGGTAAAGGGTTCGGCGTAGCCCACGCCGTCGTTATCCACGCTGAGAAACACGTAGATGCCGTTTGCCAGACTTGTATTGGCGGACGACAGGACATACCGCGAACTGAGCAATGCCACCCCATCCAGATAGATTTGCATGGAGCCGTACGGGCCCGAACCATCGTTGAGCCAGGACAATCCGTATTTGTGGAAACCCGCGGACAGATTAGGGCTGCCTGAGGCGCTGAAGTAGCCGCCGGTCGAGTTCCCGTTGCAGTCGTCGATGCTAAAGGAAATCACGTTGTTGTCGGCCGCATAGGTGGAGTTCCACGTGGGTCTCTCTCCGATATCGAATTCCGGCGACCAGGCACAGGACGAGGTATCCTCCGGGATGGGGTGCATCCAGAAGTCGGAGTGGTTGGCTACGCCTCCTTCTCCATCATCGGCAGAGGGAATCTCAAAGCTGGCCTCCCAGTAGCCGTACTGCTGGATAAACAAGGCACCGCCGGCCGAGGTGCCGGCGCTTTGAATCGCAGAGCTTGGGGCGCCCGTCGACTCCAGCGACAGACCGTTGCTGCTCAGACTAAGGCCGTCGTAGTACTGGTCGCACGGGCTGTTGGGATTTTCGGCGAACATGAAGGTGCCGCCCGATACATCTTCATAAAAGTCCGGGCCGCACCAGTCGGTGTTGCCGGCGCCGCCATTCCACTTGCTGGTATTGACGGGGCCGGTACCATCGTTAGGATCGGTGGTCGATACCCAGTTACCATCCTGCCGGATATACCAGGAGAAGAAATCATCGCTCATGTAAAGATTCCCGCCCATTGTCTCCATGACTGAGCCTGCGTCCACTCCATTGCCGTTGAGCGTAATAACCCACTGATTGGGCTCGCAGTCCAGAGCGGTGTCGAATACGCCGGCGCAATTAGACCCTCCGTAACCGCCGCCCCAACTCCAGGTGCCCTCCGAGTTCGTGAGCGAGGGGCCTGAGGGCGGATAGGAGACTACGGTCGAACTGCTGTCCTGGGTGAATTCGTCATCGAAGGTCAGAACCCATGAGTCGCCGCTCGGCGGGGATACGTTATAGGGGACGACGCCGCCGCTGCCTGACGAGAACACCATGTCATCGATGTTCCAGCCGCCGTTGTCCTCATCGAGGGTCAGCGTCTGCGTGCCCGCCGGGAGGGTGACGCTGGCCGTCACCGTGGTCCAGTCTTGCCAGCCGCCGGTATCCGGAACATTGACTGACCCGCTCAGGTTGGTTCCCGAGGAGTTGGCCAGATGGAAGCCGTCGCTCACACCGTCCGGAGAGGCCACCAGGAAGCTGACACTGTACGTCCCCGCCGTGTATACGTCTACGGTGTAGCGGAACCACTGTCCTGAAGCCGTCCAGCCCAGATCGTTACCGGTTGCGGGGGATGAGGCTGTCTCCAGATCGACGCCGTCGGAACGATAGCTGTTGTCGGATCCGTTGACCGAGGTTACGTAGTAGCCGACTCCCGAACCGCCGGTATCGTAGTTTTCGGCCATCACCGTGCCTGGAATCGCTGCCGGTGATCCGCCGTACGGACCTTCGCCGCTGCCGCTTGACGAGAACACCATGTCGTCGATGTTCCAGCCGCTGTTGTCCTCATCGAGGGTCAGCGTCTGCGTGCCCGCCGGAAGCGTGACCGTGGCTGTCACTGTGGTCCAGTCTTGCCAGCCGCCGGTATCCGGAACATTGACTGACCCGCTCAGGTTGGTTCCCGAGGAGTTGGCCAGATGGAAGCCGTCG
>JASHUF010000125.1 GCA_030040175.1 Acidobacteriaceae bacterium | reverse complement strand
GTCTCGTCGCCCGGCCCGAAGACTGGAAGTGGTCGAGCTATTGCCACTATCAAACGGGGATGCACGGAACCGTGAAGATCGAATCGGAATGGACGGCCCGGCACAGGGGCTGGCAGCTGCCCGAGTGGATGCGTCTCCGGCAACTGGCTTCTCCGTCCCCGGTCCCCAAAGGCGAGGGACCGGGGGCACCCTCAAGGGGACACCCTCAAATTGATGAGAGTCCTCGTGGGATCGGAGCCACCCGGCGAATTCCAGGCGAACGGGAGCGCGCTTGTGGGAACGAATCGTGAGAACCGCAGTCCGCTTCCCGCCAGTCGAGGTCCGCGATCTCCCCGGTCCCCAAAAGCGAGGGACCCTTCGGCTTCGCTCAGGGCAGGCTCGGGGGCGCCCTCAAGGGGGCACCCTCAAATTGATAAGATTCCTCGTGCGATCGGGGCCACCCGCCCACCCGCCCGGAACGGTCCCAGACACAGTGAAGCTTGAAGCGCACCGGATCTGCGGTCTGCGCGCTCATTTCGGCCGGCGACGGCGGGCGCCGCGGACGATCAAAATCCCTCCGGGCCCGGCGTCCCGTCCGACCAGTGGCTCACCACGACCAAGAAAGTCGTCAGTCGCGCTTGCGCATCATAGGCCGCGAGCAGCGGTGAGCCGGGCAGATTCGCTCCCCAGCTCTTGGCCACGTCGCCGGCGGCATAGAACATCACGTGCGGGTGCCAGCTGTGGCCCTGATCGTTGATGTACTGCTCCTTCGACATCATGTAGCACATGCCCCCGGGCGCCAGGGCCGGCAGCTTTCCGCTATCCAGGGCCGCTGCGATGGCCTGCGCGATCTCCGCCTGCGACTTGCCTTCCAGCACCAGCCGGGTCTTCATCAGGTAGAGGGGCACAACGCTCGAGGCCGCGGCGGCATTGAAGCAGTTGGGGGTGCGCGCCTTGGGATTCCAGAATTCCGGATGATCCGTGTCATGGGCCCAGGATCGCTCCACATAACAGACAAAACCGTCGGTGCCCTGCACGGCGGTGGTGTATCCCTGCGGTCCCAGCACCAGCACAGTGGCGGTGTCCGCAATGGAGGCCGGCGCCGCGCTGCGAGCCAACGCGATCTCCGCATCCTTCGGCATCAGATACTTCTGCAGAGGAGCCATCGCAGGATAGGGATTCGACTGCGCCCGCGCCTGCTCGATGCCCTTAAGCAGGACAACGGGGACCAGGAATACAAAGGCAACGATCGAGACGATCTTTCGCATGCGTTCCTCCGGCACCCGATTTTTATGAATCGTGAAGCGCATTCGAGCTCTGTCGCATCGCACCCGGATGCGCGCAGGCAACATGTTATCACTCGCCGCCGCGAGAGACGAGCTGCGTACGGCCTCGCAGGGGGACGCTTTCCCCCGCAGTTGCACCTTCTCGATCGAACGGGAACCGGCCGGCCCAAGGACAGCCCAGTGCAACGTCATACACGGGGCACCATCGCGGGGGCAGTGGAGGGTTCCGGCGAAAGCGGCGCCAGTGCGCCCATCTCCTGGTCCTTGTACTGGAGCTGGTAGAGCTTCCAGTAGAGTCCGCGCTGGGCCAACAATTCTTGATGAGATCCCATCTCGCGCAGCTGGCCTTTGTGCATCACGAGGATGGTATCGGCGCGCTGGACGGTGGAGAGACGGTGCGCAATGAGCACGCTGGTGCGGCCTTCGACCATGCGTTCCAGAGCCGAGCGGATGCGCAGCTCCGTGTCCGTGTCCACGCTCGAAGTGGCCTCGTCGAGGATGAGGATGCGCGGGTTGTAGGCCAGGGCGCGGGCGAAGTTGATGAGCTGCTTCTGGCCCGTCGATAGCGAGTTGCCGCGCTCGCGGACGGGCTCATTGAATTGTTGGGGGAGGGTTTCGACGAAGTCGAGGACGTTGACGTCGCGCGCGGCGCGCCGCATTTCTTCGGCCCCGATGCGCTCATTGCCGAGGCGGATGTTCTCGCCGATGGTGCCGGTGAAGAGGAATGGGTCCTGGAGGACGACGGCGAAGTGCTCGCGCAGGGACTGGAGATCGTAGTCGCGCAGGTCAGTTCCATCCACGAGAATGCGGCCGGCGGTCACGTCGTAGAAGCGCATCAGGAGGCTGGTCAGCGTGGTTTTGCCGGCGCCGGTGTGGCCCACGATGGCGACGGTCTGGCCGGGCTCGATGGTGAAGGAGACGTCTTTCAAGATCCACTCGATGCCGGGGATGGCGGCCATTGCGGCTGCGTCGGGGATTGCCTCAGGGGCTGAAGCCCCATCGTTCTCTTGTGGTGTTTGCGGCAGTCCGGGCTGAAGCCCGGACCTACCAGCCGCGCCCTGATACAAAGCACCGCTCTCCGAAGGAGGCTGCTCTGCAATGCGCCTGCTCGCGGCGGCGACGGCGGCCTTCTGCTCTTCGGTGAGTCTCTGGTAGGTGAACCAGACGTGATCGAACTGGATGCGATTGGACCCGTCGCCCGCGTGCGGATGTGCGGGGCTGACGATCTCTGGGGCGGTATCGAGCAGCTTGTAGATGCGCTCGCAGGCGGCCATGGCGGCCTGGAGGATGTTGTACTTGTCGCTCAGGTCCTGGATGGGCCGCCAGAAGCGCTGCGAGTACTGGATGAACATGGCCAGCATGCCGATGGTGACCGAGCCGCGCGCGAGCACGCTGAAGCCGCCGCGCCAGACGACGATGGCGATGGCGACCGAGGAGAGGATGTCGACGGCGGGGTAGTAGAGGGCGTAGGCAAAGATGGTGTCTTTGAAGGCGACCAGATGCAGGCGGTTCACTTCCTGGAAGTCGGCGTAGGCGCGCTTTTCGCGGTTGAAGAGCTGCACCACGCTCATGCCGGAGATGTGCTCCTGGGTGAAGCTGTTGATGCGCGCGATGGCGGCGCGGACGCGGCGGTAGCTCTCGCGCACGTGGTCGCGGAAGATGCGGGTGACGATGAAGATGACGGGCAGAACGGAAAAGGCGAGCAGAGCCAGCCACCAGCGGATGGCGAGCATGACCGCGGCCATGATGGCGAGCAAGAAAAAGTCGTTGACGATGGCGAGGATGCCGTCAGTGAACATATCGTTGACGGCGTCGACGTCAGAGGTGAGGCGCGTGACCAGGCGGCCCACGGCGTGGACGTCAAAGAAGCCGACGTGCATGCGCTGCATGTGGCGGAAGATGTCACGGCGGAGATCGAACATGATCTTCTGGCCGGTCCACTGCATGAGGTAAATCTGGACAATTTCCAGGAGATAGCCGGCGGTGATGAGAACGAGATAGAGGCCGGCCAGCTCGGAGACGCCGCGGAAGGGATCGGCGGGCAGGATGCGCGCCAGCGGGCTGGAGCGGGCGAGCCAGTGAGCGACGGCGCTCGAGGCTTCTTCGCGGATGAGCTTGGGGGTGAGGTAGCGGTCAATGGCGACCATGACGAGGATGGGACCGGCCACGTCGCAGAGGGACTTGAGGCAGACGGCGAGCGAAGAGACGGCGGCTTCAAGCCAGTAGGGGCGCACGTACTGGGCGAGGCGGCGCATGAGGCGCGCGTCGTAAACCTTGCCCGCGACGGGGTCTTCGTCGGGCCGCGGGGTGGGGTCGGGCTTACGCGCGCTCTCAGGCTTGCGCGCGCGCTCCGGGCGGCCGGCGTTGCGGGGTTGGTTGTTCTCGTCGTCCGCCATGGGGCTGAGGGGGCGCGCCTTCCTGTTTCATTGTACGGGGAGGTTGGGTTTCAAGAGGCCTTCCCGGGGTGCGGATGTGCTCCCATGGCAATAGAGATGGGCGGGTTGCTGTCCGCGGCGCAAAAATGTGGGTGTGGGACACGGGGCGCCTGCCGTCCGACTCGTGCCGGGGCTAGGGTCAATTAGCACTATTAGGGCGAACAGGCCCTAGGTCAAACCCACGCGGCGAAGAAGGTCCTGAAAGCGAGGATCGGAACGCAGGCTGTCGAGCAGGAGGTCGCACCCGATCCAGCCGGCGCCGAGCGACTTCTCCCGGCAGACCTTGTTGAGCGACTCGAGAGCCCGGTCGTTCTCGCCGAGCCCGGCGTAAATCGTGGCCATGGTGTACGGAGAAGCCATCGCCTTCGCGTCGTGCTCCAGACGGCGAAGCATCTTCTCTGCTTTGCTCTTCTCGCCCGCTGCCGCCCAGGCGTGCGCCAGAGCCACGGCCAGCCGCGGGTCATCCGACGTCTCCATGGCCTTCTGATATTCGGCAATCGCGTCCTGAAATCTGCCTGTACCTTCGTAACCCGCGCCGAGATAGTAATGCTGCGACGAATCTTTCGGATCGAGGATCAGGCCCCTCCTGGCGGCTTCAATCAGATCGGCGTAATCCCGCAGTTCAAAATACGCATCGGACTCGGACAGCGCCGAACTGAGGCCGGAGTCCAACTGGTCGATCTTGGCGATCTCGGCAAGCGCTTCGCTCCGGCGGCCGAGGAAAGCAAGAAATACGGCGCGATCTTCATGTGCGCAACTGTAACTCGGGGCCAGAGCAATGGCGCGGTTGAAGGCGCGATCGGCGGCATCCCAATCCCAATCAAAATTCCACTTCAGCTCGCCCAGAGTGTCCCAGGCCGCGCCAACGCTGTCATCCAGCTCCATGGCTTTGGCGACAAGCTTGGTCGCGGCCGCGTACGCCTGCTCCTTGGGCATGGCTCCGTAATACGCCAAAAAGACGTAGGTATCTGCCAGTTCAGCATAGGCGGGCGCATAATCCGGATCCTCCCGGATGGCATCTTCGAAGAGATGCTGAGCCTTCCTGAGTGATGCGGGTTTGGTAAATTCGGTGGTGAAGTAAAGGTGTCCCTGAATATAGGCGTCGTATGCGGCCGGGTTGACGGCGCCGGCCCTGCTCATCTGTTTCTGGAGCGCGGGCGTGATTTGCGCCCGAACCTGGCGCGCAATCGCGCCTGCCACTTCTTCCTGCAGTTTGAGAACATCGCCGCGATCGCGATCGTAGGTCTCGGCCCAGATGTGCCGGTCGGTGCGCGCCTCCAGCAGCTGCGCGGTGACGCGCACCCGCTGGCCGGAACGAATCACCGATCCCTCTACGATGGCGTCCACGTTCAGTTCGCGGGCAATCTCCGGCAGGCTTTTCGTGGTCCCCTTGTACTGCATCACCGATGTCCGCGAGATAACGCGCAGCGAGCCCAGTTTGGCCAGGTCCGTAATCAACTGGTCGGTCATGCCATCCGCAAAGAACTCCTCCGATGGATTGCCGGAAAGGTTGCTCAAGGGCAGGACGGCAAGGGAGTGGATCGGCGCGGCCGAAGCCGGCTTGGCGCGAACGGATCGCCACCCGATCCAGGCAACGAATCCCAGCGCCAGGGCAGCGCAAAGAATGACGGCACGAGCAACCACCGCGAGGCGGCTTTCCCGCTTTCCCGCTGCCGCGACACTCAACCCCTTGCCGGCATCGCCGGCGCTCCCGGCGGGCGCCGGCCGCGACGCGTCCTCCACCGGGCCAATGTAACGGTAGCCGCGGCGAGGCAGGGTCTCGATGTAGCGTGGGTTCTCCGCTGAATCGCCCAGCACTTCGCGAATCCGCGCAATGGCGTTGTGCAGGCTGTGGTCAAAATCGACGAAGGTGTCGGCGGGCCAGATCCGGCTCTCGAGTTCCTCGCGCGTCACCACATCGCCGGCACGTTCCAGCAGGATCTCGAGGACTTGCAGGGGCTGGCCACGGAGGCGCAGGCGCACGCCTTGCCGGCGTAGCTCTCCGGCCCTGACATCGAGCTCGAAATCGTCGAAGCGCAGCCTTCGGGAAGCGAGCGGCTGGGTAGCCATAGGCGGCCTTCGGGGGATAAGCCAGCCTACCACAAGTTCTCCGCGCGATCACCGGCCCCACTGGAAACACAACTCGATTCAATTATTTAACAATGGAGGAAACTTTGGGGACGAATGGAGGGCGCGAGGATTGCGCGGCGGAG
>JASHUF010000124.1 GCA_030040175.1 Acidobacteriaceae bacterium | reverse complement strand
AGATCCGCCACCAGCGTGCGGTTGGTCACCTCAAGCAGGCGCTGGCTCTGTGCCGCCAGGCCGGTGATCACGGCGGCGAGGCCCGTGCACTCAATAACCTCGGCATTCTCGCCTACCGGCAGGGGCACTACGAGCAGGCCGCCGACCATCATGAGCTGGCCCTGAGCCTTAGCCGCGAGACAAGCAACCGTGTCGTTGAAGCTGCTGCGCTCAGCAACCTCGGCAATGCCGAGGTGCGGCTGGGCCGGTTCCAGCAAGCCGCTGGCCACCTCAAGCGGGCCCTGGCCCTGTCTCGCGACGCCGGCGACCAGAACAGCGAAGCCTACGTGCTACTGAACCTGGGCGAAGTCAACCTGCGGCAGGACCGCTGCGAGCAGGCCGCCCGCCAGCTCCAGCAGGGTCTGGCCCTGTGCCGTGACGCAGGTGACCGTATCGGCGAGGCTGCCGCGCTGAACATCCTTGGCCAGCTCGACCTGCGGCAGGGCCGCCATCAGGTTGCCGCCCGTCGCCTGCAGAGAGCTCTGACGCTGTCTCGCGAGAACCGCGCGCCCGCGGCCGAGACCGAGGCGCTGAATAGCCTCGGCGCGGTCTCGCTCGCCACTGGCGATCATCAGCGAGCCCGTATCCATCACGCCGAAGCGCTCGCCCTGGCATATCACGCCAACGACAGATACTGGCAGGCCCGCGGCCACGACGGCCTCGCCTCCGCCCATCACGCCGGCGCAAACCCAGAGCAGGCTCGTCACCACTGGCAGCAAGCCCTGACCCTCTACGCCGAAGTGGGTGCGCCCGAGGCAGATCAGGTCCGCATCCAGCTTTCGGCGAACTGACGTAGTGGAGAACCGGAGCGTGCGCTGCGGGGATGCCGTAGGCGCGCAGGTCCTGGTCCCGACCAGCGGCGATGCCGGTTATAGACGATCTTCCAGTTTCCGTAGCACTCGGCCAGGTCCCGCTACGGGCACCCCGGCCTAGTTCGGAACATGATCCGTCGACCACGGTGCGGTGATCGTTCCACCGGTGGTCCTGCCGCGGGTGGGCGGGCATCAGCGGCCCCAGCCGCTGCCACTCGACATCAGTCAGGTCATGGCTATTAAGCAGCTCATTCACCCAAAGACGATCTACACCACCCGAGCGCGAAGATCTACAGGACACCCCCCAGGCGGCGGAGCCAGGACTGGTCACCATCTACTACCACGGCCAGCCCGCTGTCCGATACGAGGGGAGGGGAACGACTACGGCCGCGGTCGCTGACTGCGATGCCGTTGTCTCGCGCCCACGCCCGGATATCGCCGCTGCGCTCACGAGCCGAGGATGTATCTTCGCGACGACCTCGGCAGGGGCCTCGTGCGGGCAGTGCGCCGACCGCCGGGAGCGGTCCCGCAGCCCCGCCAAGCCGTCTTCCTGGTAGCGGCGCAGCCAGCGGTAGAACACCTGCCGGCTGATCCTGTAGTACCGGCAGGTCAGCGCCACGTTCTCGGTGACCTCCTCGGCGTGCTTGATGATCGCGAGGCGGCGGGCGGCGTTGGGGTCCAGTTCCTTGTCTGTCACAACAGTCTCGGTAGTCAGCAGAGACCCAGATGTCAACGATGTCCCTCAGTTCTAGAAAAAAAAATGGGTGCACGACCTGTGTGCGCGATCGGTTGACCGACGCTAGCTGGTGGCTGCATCCGGAGAAGTGGCCTGGCGTCCTCGCGCTGAAAGTCAGGTACCACGTCGCGTATCCAGCTGGCTCTCACGGCGTCTGGTAAGCCAATAGACCAGAGTGCTTATGAACCCGACCAGGAGGCCAGGGGCTATGTACGACGCTACGCCGAAATGGATAGTGTCGAAAGGTCGCGGATCCGCGTGATGAAGGCCGAGATATAGAGCCTGCGCAGCACTTGCCGAAAGCAGACCGAATCCGAAGAGAGCCCAAATTCCTCTAATAGTCGGCGCCCGGAACTGCCCTAGGATAAACGTTGCGACAAAGATCTCCCAGAATGGAGAGCCGGACACTCCGCCGGAGCCGCCGATTATCAAGATCAGAGCCAAAATGCCTAGCGACAGCAGGCAGTACCAGGTGAAGTGAGCCCGCCGAAGGGGACCGCCGGTTTTTGTCTTCAGCCTCTGTACGACCTCCCATGGAGGTTCATCAGTATCGGTCACTGAGCCAAAGGTATAATTGACGACGCCGTTAACAGCAACCAAGACACCAGCAAGTAGCTTTCTCCAGGAGCCGTTTAGCGCCAACAATAGCGTCATCCGCACAAACAACATTGCCACGCCAAGCATAACCGTCCACCATGGAAATTCAACTAAGGCCGCCGCACTGGGCGTCTTTAAATAAGCAGTAATGAATACCACTAGAATAGTAAGAATATCCATCTCGGCGATAAAGTCGGCAGTCCGAAGTCGGTCGGGTACCGATCTGGAGGGTGTCGGTATAACTGCCGGATGGTCCTCCGACAGGCTACTCAATGTGGCAGAAGTCTCGCTTTCTCCCCATAGCGCGGTGTGCCATGCACAGCTGACATGAGCAGATAGCCATAGTCAAGGAGCTGAGAATGCTAACAAACACGGCCATCTTGATCTCATTCGCAAAGTAGAGCAGGCCGGCACCAAAAGCGAGCAAAGACCAAGCCTTGTGCCATTGTGGTGCCTTAATAACTGCGCGGAGGTTCTGCCAAGTGGTTAGAGCATATGGCAACGAAACAAGGTTGACCAAGACCATGATGCTTGCTGTCGGTAGAAACCAAATGGCGTGAAGCGAGGC
>JASHUF010000123.1 GCA_030040175.1 Acidobacteriaceae bacterium | reverse complement strand
CGGATTCAATCTGGACGATGCCGTGGCCGAGGAATGGACCGCTGCAAACGAACGCACCTGGCCCGCCGCTCGGCCTACATACGAAGACGCCGAACCAACTACTGAATCTGACTCGATTAGTAGCAAATCAGTAGTTGGGGCGGCCGAAACAGAAGGAGAAGCGTGAGCACCGAGCAAGAAGTGGATGATGCGCTTATGGAAGCTCTGGCGAAGGGCTGGGTCGAGATCGTGGACGCGCAACCCGATGGCCAGACACTCTGGCGGCTGACAGAAGCCGGCATGGCGCACGTTGAACAAATGATTTTGGCAGCCCCCGACACCACCGAGGATGCCCCGAATGGCTGAAAGCGAAAGCGCCTGTGCAGATTGACGAGTTTCAGTACCTGGTCGAACGCTCTCTTGAACTCGGTGTCCCGGCCGACACCGTCGCCGAGCTGTTCGAGATCCCACTCGACACCGCGACCCAGATGCAGAGCACCATGCGGATCCGCGAGTTCGGCACCGACGACATGGCCGGGTACCTCGAAGGACTCCAGTGGCGGGCGCTCCAGCAGGCCGACAAGATGCTCCGCGCCGGCAACCCGGACCAGGCCGTAAAGATCGTGACCGCCGTGTTCGGCCGCCAGATCCAGGCCGCCGGGCGCCGACCGAGCTCGAACCTTGAGGCGGCGCGGGCGAAGATCATGGACCGCCTTGGCGGCATGCGCGACGCCGAGCCCGTGGCGGTCGGGGCCGGGCGCTTTGTCGTAGGCAACGTGTCTGTCGACCGCAAGGCCAATCGAGAGGAAGACGACGATGAATGACATGAACTTCGAGGAGGCGGACGAACGGCGCCGGATCGCCGCCGTCAACATGAGCTTCGAGCGGTGGCTCGAGGAGCACAAGACCCCTTTGTCTCGCCTTCCGATGCCCATGGTGGAGGACTACATCCTCGTCGTGGCCTTCCGTGACATGGCCACGGACCTCGAAGGCGGGTTCGCCACGCTCAAGACTCAGGGCAGCCCGACGTACCGGATCCGGGGCCTGCTCGAGATCGCACTGGATTTCTACTCGGCGAGTCCGTTCTCGGATCCGACGAGTGGCTAACAACGTCGACTTCAATCCAGGGTGGGCTTCTGACGCCTACCGGGTGATCGAGGGAATGAGGCCGGGCAAGAGGTTCACCCATCGCCTGTTGATTGGCATGGTGGGTATTTCGCAAGGGGAGAGGCCCCAGGACTATGACGCTGATGCCATGGCGGCCATCGTCAAGGCCGATGAGAACGATCTGATCTTCGTGAGCGGAGTGCGGGCACCGGGGCACCGCGGCGGGCATGCTTTCATCTGGACCCGCTACGAGGACGAGGACGATGCCGGCACTTGACCTATGGCCATGGTTGGAGGAGCTCGAGATCAAGACTAAGAAGGGCAAGCGGGTCAAGCTGCGCCGTGACGATCCGCTCGCCTGGGCCCAGCGCGAGTTCGTGGCCGAGGTCGAACGGCAGTACAACGCCGGCCTGCCTGTGCGAATCATCGTGCTCAAGGGCCGCCAGGTCGGGATCTCCACGGTGACCGAGGCCATCCTGTTCCTCTGGGCGTTCCTGCACCCGGGCTCCTACAACTTGGTGCTCTCGATGGAGAAGGAGGACAGCAAGTACCTGTTCTCGATGGCCAAGCGGTACTGGACGCACGGCCCGTTCGGCGACCTGTTCGAGCTCAAGTACGACACCAAGGAGGAGATGGTCTGGGACGCGCCGCTTGACTCGACCATGCGTGTCGCGACGGCGTCCAAGGAGGAGGTCGGCCGGGGCATGACCATCGCCGGCTGTCACTGTTCGGAGGTCGCGCGCTTCGGCGACACGGCGGACACGATTATCCCCGGCCTGGAAAACGCCATCCCCGATGAGTTCGGCACGATCTGGGTCCACGAATCGACGGCCAAGGGTGTCGGCGGGTACTTCCACGACGAGTGGATGAAGGCCACGGATCCCGAAGGCGGAAAGTCCGACTTCGTGCCCATGTTCTTCCCGTGGTTCTGGCACGACGACTACGAGATCTGGAGTCCGGACCTGCTGCTCAAGTTCGAGGATCTCGAGGTCGACGGTGAGTTCGGCGACGAGGTCGGCGTCGTCCGGTTCCTGCTGGGCGAGGGGGTCCAGCCCGATCGCGTCATGGCCAAGATGACATGGCGCCGGCGCAAGATCCGCAACGCCCCGGCCGGACTCGACGGCTTCCACGAGGAGTACCCCTGTACCCCCGAGGAGGCGTTCCTCTCGACCGGGTCGAACGTCTTTGCCATCGAACCGCTGCGCGAGTGCTACCGCCCCCATGTCGGATCCAGCCGCGGGTACATCTACAACGACGGGCGCGGCATCGCGTTCTGGGAGACCGACGCCGGCCACCTGACCGTCTACAAGAAACCGGGCCGCCGCCAGAAGTACGCGGTCGGCACCGATCCGACCAAGACCATCGAGGGCGACCCCTGTGCGATCCAGGTGCTCAACCGCGCCACCATGGAGCAGGTCGCGGTCTGGCACGGCCACGCGGTGCCGGCCCGCATCGGCGAGATCAGCCTCGGCCTGGCCTACTGGTACAACAACGCGCTGCTCAACACCGAGGTCCAGGGCGGCGGCCACGACGTCATGGCGGTCTGGCGCCAGGCGGGCTACAACCACATCTGGACGGACCGCCGGCCGGACAAGGCGAAGTACTCGGCCCAGCTCCTCGGCTGGAAAACGACCTATGACACCAAGCAGTGGCTCATCGCCACCCTTCAGGGGTTCTTCTCGCGTCGTGAGCTCAAGCTCCACCACGGCGCGACGTACTACGAGCTGACCCAGTACACCGCCCTCGAGGACGGGACCTACGGGCCGGCGCGGCGCTCGGGCCACGACGACTGCGTCATGGCGCTCGGGATCGCCCTGATGACGGCCTGGACCGAATGGGCCACCCTGGACATGAACGAGGTCATGGGCGTCTCGACGGACCCGCCCGACATCGGGGCGCACCGGATCGTGGTCGAGAACGCCGGACGCGTGATGGACCACATCCCGGGCACCATGCCGCAGTACCCTGAGGTCCCGGTGTACGCCCTGGCTGGGGAGATCGAGGACTGGCTGTGAGATACCTGTACCGCTGCGAGTGCGGAGAGTTCGAGACGGACACCCCGGCCGACACCGCCCGCTGCCTGCGTTGCGGGGCCGCGGCCAAGCGGGTCTGGGCGGTCACACTCAACACCGCGTCGGCTCGGCCTGTCGAGCGGTACTACGACCCCCAGGTGGGCGCCGTCGTGTCCAGCCAACGCGAGTCCGACGAGCTGCTCAAGGAAGGCATCGAGCGCCAGAGCCGCGAGTTGAACATGGACGTCAAGGTCGCGCAGGTCGACGCACGCGACACGGAGGCGCTCGCCGAGCTCCATCACCATTCCGTCGATGATCGGCTCGCCGTGAAGGAGACCACCGCCCGCGCCGTCCACG
>JASHUF010000003.1 GCA_030040175.1 Acidobacteriaceae bacterium | reverse complement strand
ACCGCGATCCCCTTGTGCACTTCAACCGCTTGCACCTTGGCGCCCACAACGGCTGCGTTGCTGGGGTCGGACACGGTGCCGACGATCGATCCGTAGAGTACCTGCGCTGAGGCGCTGGCTGTCGCCAGCAGCAGCCCCGCAAAGGCAACTGCTGCGATGATTGTTCTGGTCACGCATGAATTCACACACGCTTCACTTCCTGGCCTGTCGTTCGTCATACCCACCTCCGAAAATTGGATAAACTGAGCAAAACACTTGGTTAAGCCTGATAGGCTCCCTTCCGGTCATCGGATCGGATGCACCCCGCAACGATGGAAAGACGGCACAACGCGCGCCGGGGAGGGATGCTTTGTTTGTGTGCCGAACTATAGGAGCAAAAAAACACGCTTGTCAAGCGATAAAAATCGCTTTACTTCTGAGAGAAAGCGATTTACTGCCTCGCTCCTGCTGCCTTGAGCGGAAACATGCTTCACATAAATATCTGAATTAATTGCATTTATAAGGGATGAAGGCAGAGCCTGTTGAAATTTTCGATGCGCTCCCGGTTTTTGTGAGCGTGGCGAACTCCGGACGGCCGCAAACTCGTATAATTCAATAGATAGATTATTCTAAATAAGGATAGAGCCCTGTACATAGACCCCTTGTGCCCGCGCCCGGGCCGCGACGGGATGTCCCTCCCGGCATTCTCACGCCGCATGGCTACGAGCTGAAGAAACTCTTCGGCGCCCGGGATCGTGCGAGGTTTTCCTCCGACGGCCCGCCAGCCGGGTGCCCCTCGGTCTCGATTCTGAGACCTGGGATACCACCGCACCCTCCCTCGCACGGACCGCTAACCCCGCTCCCCTGATACCTGAAACCTGAAACCTGACCCCTGCACTAATCCAGCCGCGTCAGGTACGCCTCGCCCTCGCTGGGCCGGACATGTTGAGCAATGTACTCGGCCATGGCGCGGTCGTCGCCCTCGGGACGGATGCGCACCCAGTAGCTGTCTTCGCCCGCAAACTCGATCACGTTGGAATCGGCGTAGGTGCGCTGCAGCTTTTCTTTGAGCGCGAGCGCGGCGCGCTGGGAGTGGAATGCGCCGATCTGCACGCACCAGCGGCCGCCGGTGTTGATCGACTTCGGGGTCTCATAGACGTCAATGCGCACCTCGGCCAGCCCTGCGCGGTAAACGCCCGTTGCCTTGGCCGCGGCCATGGTCATATCCAAGATCCGGCCCTCAACAAACGGCCCGCGGTCGGTGATGCGCATCGCCGCCGTCTGGCCGGTCTCGAGGTTTGTGGCCACGATCAGCGTGCCCATGGGCAGCGTGCGGTGCGCGGCCGTCATGGCCTCGTCGTCGAAGATTTGCCCATTGGCGGAGCGCCGTCCTTTATAGGGCGCCGTATACCAGGTGGCCAAACCTACCTGCGTGAGGATGGGCCTGTGCGTGGCGATGTAATCCAGGTCCTCTGCAGTCACACCGCCCGGCGGCGCGGGCAGAGGCGGTATGCGCGCGGCCGGCCCGGCAGGCTGCGGCTGCGGAACATTGGCCGGGGGAAGATTTGCCGGCTGCGGCGGAGGCGGCAGTGCCTGCGGCGGAGGCGCCTGCGCAACCTGCTTGCGATGGCTGCAGCCGCTGGCGCCGAGCAGAATAACGGCCAGTCCGGCGAGCGCCGCGCAGGTTCCGCCAAAGCGCCGATTCCCTTGCTGCGCGCCGCCGCGGCGGCAATCGGCAGGTCCAGACCATTCCTTGGCACTCAACGGCGCGAGTCCTCTTGTCCGCTTGCCGATTCGCGGGTTCGGGCGTCCATCCGGTCGGCAAGATTCCTGAGCGTGTCGGCCACCTTGCGCATGGCAGAGATCGATTCGCGCCGCACCTCCGGAATCACGGCGTCGTTGATGTAGGCCGCGGCGTGCCGCAGCTCCATCTCAATCAATTCGATCGCCTCTTCCAGGCGCCGTCCCACGCCGCCCGGTCCATCTCCCGGCGGTGGCGGCGGATATGTGCTCATAGCCAATCACCTGTCCTCAACAACTTGCTCTCAGTCTGCGGGCATGCTTTCCGCAGCGTCAATGCCACCGGAGCGAGGGGTGCCCTGAACGACAATACGGATGGACAACAACCTATTGCAACTTCACAGCTAAAGCCCCAACGTTTATGCGGGTCTGGCGGCCCGACTCAAGAGCTTGCTGAAAAATGGCAGTTGGCGAGAACCGAAGCGAAAAACGCCCCTCAGCGGCTAAAGCCGCGCGTTGATTTTGCTTAGCTTTTGCGGCACGGCTGAAGCCATGCCCTGATACAAGACTCCTCCTTACCTTTTTTCAGCAAGCTCTGAAGCCGGACCCTTTTACAAAGCCATGGATGCAACCAGTTCTAGGCACTTCCACTTTCTTTGAACCCGGCGGGCCCGGTGTCAGTTGCTTCGCTGATGTGTTCCATCGACTCCTGCGGCTCCGTTGCGGCAATCCTCCATTTGCCGGAAGCGACCTTTTTCTTGAAAACTGCGTCACTACCGGGGGTGTAAGCTCTGCTCAGAAAGCCGTTCCCTACCAGCAAGCGAGGTTCCGGTCCTTGCCCCCGCACGCACCCCGAATCGATTTGCCCCATTACGACCCGCGCCGCAGGCGACCCGCGCCGCCGTGGGCCGGACTGGCGCTGGCGATGCTGATGGCTCTTCTGGCTGCGGCCTGCGCCGGGCAAGCGCCGCAAAGCTCCCAATCGCAGCCGGCGCCGGAAGCGCCCCAGCCGCAGCCAGCCTCGCCTGCCACTCCGCAGCAGATCAATCCATGCGACCTGAGAAACGCGGGCGGCAGCATGGCAGCCACCGCGGGAGCGCGGGCCGCAGCTGCCGTTCAGGCGGGATCGGCCGACGTCCCCAATCCCGAGGTGGTCAACGCCGTGCTCTGCGTGCCCCATCTGCCCGTGATCGACTGGTACGCCCGCTTTCTCAACGGCCCCCAGGTCAAGGCGCTCACGCCGCTCCAAAAGGCCCATCTCGCCGGCCGCAATCTCGTCGATCCCTTCAACATTCTCACCATCTTCGGCGAATCCGCCATCTCCGTCGCCGCCAACTCCCACTCCGTCTACGGGCCCGGCTTCTATGGCTGGAGCAAGTACTCCGGCGTCAGCTTCACTCAGGACATGAACGGCGAGTTCTTCGGCACCTTTCTCATTCCCTCCATCGCCCACCAGGATCCGCACTACCATCGCGAGCCCGCCGCAAGCATCCCGCGGCGCATCTTCCACTGCATCGGCCAGATCGCCTGGACCCAGGGCGACAACGGCAAGGGCATGGCGAACTACGCTGATCTGGCGGGGTTCGCGGTTGAGGACGGGGTGAACGATCTCTATGTTCCTGGCCAGGAAACCAACCTCCGCGCCAGCGCCGAACGCTACGGCATCGCCCTGGCCACGGCGCCCATCGACAACTTCATCACCGAGTTCCTGCCCGATATCGCCAGCCACATCCACATCCGCGTGGTGCTGGTGCAGCGCATCATCAACCAGGTGGCGCGCACCGGCTCCTCAAGCCCCTAAGCCGCTCCGGCCGTCCTTTTGCCGGCGCGATTTCGCCGCTCCGCGCTCTTTGATCTAAGGTTCGCCCTGCCATTGACTTACCTGCCGGCCGGAATCTCGTTTTCGCCATCTCCATTCGCAGCTCCTCCTTCCCCGTTCAAGCGGCAATTGCGCCATTCACTGCATCGCGTTTGGGTTGTCGCGGAGGCACAAATTAGGCTGAGCTTGATTTTTTGGCGCGCGCATTTCCCCGCGCCGCTGAGCCGGGAACTCCGCTTCCCCCGGCGCATCCAACCTTCCCGGAGGAGATTGAAATGTCCAAAGCCGTCAAGTACGCCGAGCAGGTCGCCGTGTACGCGGCCCGCGGCGCGTGGGTTGTTTACGAGCAGCTCAACCGCATCAGCCCCAATCCCTCCTTTACGCCCAAGTGGAGCGACAAGCCGCTCTTGAAGAGCTGGCAGAAAGAGAAGCCGCCGCTCGGCTGGCCGCGCACCACCGATTCGCTCTGCCCCAAGTGCGTGCCGGAAATCCGCAAGCAGATTCTCGACGGCAAGCTGCCCCACGAAGTGCTGCTCAACGAGAAGGTGGGCGAGATCAAGGCGCAGATCATCGAGCGCGACGGCAAAATCCTCATGGTGAAGGATTGCCCCATCCACGGCCACTTTGAAGACGTGATGTCCATCGATCCGGCCTTCTTCAAGCATCTGGAGCAGAGCTTCCCGGGGCGCGACATCCGCGCCCACAACGATTCCAAGCTCCACAATCACGGCACGTCCACTGTGACTCATGGACGCGGCTCGGTGCTCACCATCGACCTCACCAACCGCTGCAACATGATGTGCGATCCCTGCTTCATGGACGCCAACCAGGTCGGCTTCGTGCACGAGCTGACATGGGACGAGATCAAGCAGATGCTCGACAACGCCATCACCATCAAGCCCCGCCGTCAAATGTCGGTTCAGTTCTCCGGCGGCGAGCCCACGCTCTCGCCCTACTTCCTTGATGCCATCGCCTACTCGCGCAAGGTCGGCTACAACAGCGTGCAGGCCGCATCCAACGGCATCGAATTCGCCAAGAGCAAAGAGCTCTGCCGCGCTGCCGCCGAAGCCGGCCTCCGCTACGTCTATCTCCAGTTCGACGGCATCGGCAACGCCGCCAACTCGCACCGCAAGGTGGGCAACCTCTTCGACGTGAAGCTGCAGGCCATCAATAATCTGCATGAAGCCGGCGTCGAGATCGTTCCCGTCACCACCATCGTGAACGGCATCAACAACG
>JASHUF010000013.1 GCA_030040175.1 Acidobacteriaceae bacterium | reverse complement strand
CGTCGGTTTCGCAGGTCATCTTCAACGGCTTTCTGTATCGCGCCGAGCTTCACCAGTACCAGGCTCAGTACAACGCCGATCTCGCCACCTACCGGCAGTCGGTGCTCACCGCCTTCCAGCAGGTCGAGGACCAGCTCGCGGCCACGCGCATTTATTCACAACAGATCATTCGCCAGCAGCAGGCGGTGAAGGATGCGCAGGATTACCTCAATTTGGAAATGGTCCGCTACAACACGGGCGTCGATCCCTACGTCGATGTGGTGGTGGCGCAGACCACGCTACTCACCAACCAGGAGACGCTGAACAGCCTGCAGGTGAACGAGATGACTTCGGCGGTGGAACTGGTGCAGGCTCTCGGCGGCGGATGGGACTTAAGCCAGTTGCCTACGCCGGCGCAGGCGAGCGCAAAAACCGCCAGCGCGGATTACAAGCTGCAGCAGTAGGCCGCAGCTCTCAGCTTTCAGTTATCAGCACGCATTCTCAATGGCTCGACTTAAGCCCGCTCGAACGCTGCCGCTGGGTTGTCCCCTGCAAGGAAAAGCTGCCGGCTGATGGCTGAGAGCTGCCTTACTGCGCTTTGCGGTAGCAGATATTTTCGCCGTCGAGCCGGTACTCGGCCGTGCAGACCTCGCCGCCGCAGATCATCATCTCTCCGCAATAAAGCTGGCGGCGCGTGATCAGCCCCAGGGTGCCGCACTTGGGGCACGACATCACGGCTACGTAAGGGTTCTGCGCCTGACCCAGCTTCTCCTGGTTTTCCAGGAGGAAGACCGTGCCGGGGTCCATTTTTTCGGGGATCCATTCTTCCAGATATTCGAGATCGGCTGCCATCCTTCCCTCCGTGGGTACCGATGTGGTCACGCCGCGGCCGGCTCTCGCTTGGCGCCGGCTCTCTCTTCTTTTTCTACTTTCTAAAAACAACCGCAGTGACGAAGGCCCATTGATGAAGGTTGGAACCCAGTGTTGCCGCCGGCGGCCAGGTCCGTCAATCAGATTCGACGCGGGGGAGTATCCGGCGTTACACCCCTTTCTGGGTACTTGCGCATTCTTCGTAGGTAGAACCGGTGCTCCTTTCCGGTTACCGCACCTGTCCGCCTTTCGCGCGCGCTCTTGCGCCTCGCTCCTACTTGGATGCTTCTATCCCCGCGCGGGCGTGCGCCGCGGCAAATTCGTCGATGGCCTTGTAGGTCTCCTCGTTGCGGAGGATGGCCTCCACGTACTCGCGCGTCTGCGTGAACGGAATGGACTCGATGAACTCATCCATGCCGCTGTAAGGGCCCGCGGCCTCCCAGTCGGTGACGCGGTTGTCGCCGGCGTTGTAAGCCGCCAGCGCATACTCCTCTACGCCGTTGAACTTGTCCAGCATCTGGCGCAGGTAGCGCGTGCCCAGCTTGATGTTGGTTTCGGGATCGAGAAGCTGAAAGGTCTGAAAGTGCTCCATGCCCAACTCGTGCGCCATCTGCCGGCCCACCACGGGCAGAAGCTGCATCAGCCCGTAGGCATTGGCGTAGGAAACCGCCGAAGGGTTGAACTCGGACTCCTGGCGGATGAGCGACGCGACAAGATAGGGATTCAGGTTGTAGCGTGCCGACTCGGCCTTGATGGTGTCCCAGTAGGGCTCGGGAAAGAGAATGCGCCAGTAGACGAGGGGAATCGAGGAGATGGACGCGGCCGAGGCGTAGGGCAGCGCGCGCTTGAGGGCGTGGATGGCGCGGAAGGTTTCGCCGTAGTTGGCGTAGATTTGCGCTTCGGCCAGCGCGCTCCAGGAGTCCGAGTCGGGATCGGCCTTGATCTCGGCGGCGATGAACTCGTTCAGGCCCGCGTTGGCCAGCAGCTTGGCCTTGGCCAGGTGCGGACTGTCCACGGGAAAGCTGTCCACGAGCTTGGGCTCGGGTACCGGCTGGAACCGGTTGAGCTCGGGCTCCTCCGCAGCCATCTTTTCCTGGGTCCCGGGCGAGTGGTCTGTGCCTGCCGGGGTGGTAAGTGCGGCCAGCCGCTCGCGCGCCATCTGCGCATAGAAGTAGTGCTGGTAGGCGCGAATAATGGCGCGATAGTTGGCCGCGGCCAAGACCGGGTAATGATCCTGCGTTTCATAGAGGCGCCCGCGCCAGTAGAGCGCGGAGACGGTCTCGTCCGCCGCGGGGTAGAGCTTGATCTGCTCGTCGAAGAGGCGCGCCGCCTCGGCGTAGTTGCCCAGGCGGTAATTCAGCCAGCCCGCGCGCCAGTGCGCCGCAGCCGCATCTTGGCTGGCGGGAAAATGCGCGGCCAGATAGCCGTAATACTCGATGGCCTTGGGGTAGTCGCGCTTGAGCAGATACATGTTGCCGGCGGAAAAAAGTGCCTCGGATAGCCACGGGCTGCGCGGAAAGCGCGTCTCCATCTCCGCGAGGATGCGCTGCTGACCGGCCTCGTCGTCGCGGTCGCGGTCGAGCTCCATCAACAGGTCGAGCCGCCGCGCTCCGTTTTCGTCGTTGGTATCGGGCAGCGCCTCGGCCTGCGCCGTGGTCAGCCGCTTGAGCTTGAGCTGGCATGCCGCCTCGGCTACGGCAAAGCCGGCGCGGTCGGCCGCCGTCAAATCCGGGGCATGCGCCAGCGCGCGATACTGCTCCTCGGCTTCATTGTAGCGGCCGGCATCATAGTAGGCATCGCCGAGCGAGCGCAGATCGGCCACGGTGAGCAACGATGCGGCGCCGGTCTGCGTGAGCTTGACGAGCGCGGTCCGCGCCTCGTCGGTGAGCGGATGCTCAAGAAGCAGTTTCTTGAACACTGCATTCGCCGCCGTCACCTGTCCCAGCGCCAGATCCACCTGGCCCTCGGCCAGCTGATAGCCGGCGCGGTCCATGGCATCGGAATCCGCGCCTGCCTCAAGCGCGGCGCGCGCACCGTCGGGATGGTTAAGCGCCAAAAGCACGGTCGCTTCGAGCTCCGGCGCCTGGTCCACAAAGATGCTGTCGGGGTAGCGATCGGCGAAGCCCTTCAACAGCTTTTCCGCCGCCGCATCGTTCCCGCCCTGGTGGTTTGCCTCCGCGCCGAGAAAATCCGCGTAGTCGGCCAGCTCCTCGCCCGCGCGCCGCGCCTGGGCAAGACTGGCTTCGGCCTCGGCAAAGCGCCGGTCGAGGAGATACGCGTGGCCCAGCGCAAGATAGGCCGCGGCCGCGGCTTCGCCCGTATGTTTGCGCGCGTACTCGGTCACGCCCGCATAGGCCTCCGGCGTGCGCAGCAGGGCCAGTTGCTGCGCCATCGGACGCAGCTCGGTTGAGACCACGAACGCTTGCCGGATGCGCGCCGTCCGCGCCCTGCGCGCCGCGCGGCTGGCAACATACCGGCGGCGGCGATGGGCCGTGCTTGTGGCCGCCAGCTTATGCGCCGCGGTTTTTCCCTGGGTTGGCTCCTTGGTCACTGCCGATTGGGCCGCAGGCGCCGCGGAGCCGCCGGCGCCGCTTGCGCTTTGCGCCAAAACCGGGATCGGGGCCGGTAATGCGGCCGCAAGCAGAGAAAGCAAAACCAGGCAAAACCAACGCAATGGGCCACGCCCCCATGGGCGATTGAAGCAGGGAGGGGGGTGGCAATGAGGGGAGCCGGGGAAAATTCGCCGATCCATGTCTTCACTCTAGCGCCGATTCTTTCCGCCCAAACGACGGCCGCATCACCAGCGTTACGGATCATTAGACGCGGCTTGAGGCGCATCTCGCACGTAATAGCGCGGAAGTGGTACTGCCGCCGGCGCGCCTGCGGGATTTCCGTCCCCCGCACGCCCGAAATCGAGCGCCAGCCCCGGCGTCTCCGGGAAGCGGCCATGCGCCTCCCCCGCCTGGAGGACGGTCTCCCCCAGAGGGGTCAATTTTTGCGGTGTAACCCATCGGTGTTAGACCATGGCCCGATGGGCTACGCGACCGCCTCCGCTTCCCCCCGGTTCCACGGCGCGCCAGCTCGCGGCCCTGGCCGCAATCCGGCATTCACCTCTCCCCGGCACCGGCCTTCCTGCCCCGGTTTGGCCTGCGCTACCCCCGTCCGGTACACTTTTCCTGCGGGCCCCGGTCAAGTTGCCGGCTGCCGGCGCTGCGACGACCGCACCGAAATGTTCCCCCGCATCCGTTTCATCCCGGGAAATCCCGCATCCTACAGCCATGTCGACCATCCAATCGATTGCAGGACAGAACGAGCAGCATCCCGACATTGCCCTCGTAGAGAGGGTCAGGGCGGGAGATGTCTCGGCCTATGACGAACTGGTCCGCAAATACGAACGGCAGATCTTCCGCATCGCGCAGCACATTACCCAGAACCGTGAAGACGCAGAAGACGTGATGCAGGATGCGTTCCTGAAGGCCTACGAAAAGCTCGATCAGTTCCAGGGAAACGCGAAGTTCTATACATGGCTGGTACGAATTGCAGTGAACGAGAGCCTGATGCGGCTGCGCAAGCGCCGCAGCGGCAAGATGGTCTCGATCGACGAGGATCTGAAGACCGAAGAGGGCAGCGTACCCCGCGACTTCGCCGACTGGGCGCCGAATCCGGAGCAAAATTACAACCAGTCCGAGCTGGCCGGGATTCTGCGCAAGACCATCCAGGGCTTGCCCCACGGCTTCCGCGTGGTCTTTGCCCTGCGCGACGTGGAAGGCCTGTCGACCGAAGAGACCGCCGAAACTCTGGGCTTGAGCGTGCCCGCGGTCAAGTCGCGCCTGCTGCGCGCGCGGCTGCAATTGCGCGAGCGTTTGAGCCGCTATTTCAAGAGGAAAACCGGTCCGGTGACTCCATCGGGAATCGATGGGGTGCTGGCGCCGCAGAAGGGGAATTGAGAAGTGACCTGCACTGAGTTTCTTCAGCTTCTCGACGACCTGATTGACGAATCGGTCTCCGCGCCCATCCGTAGCGAGATAGAACAGCACATCCGCTGCTGCGAGCACTGCGAAGTGGTCTTCAACACCACCCGCAAGACCATCGAAATCTATCGCTCCAACGAGATCTACGACCTGACGCCCGAGCTCCGGGAACGCCTGCACGCCGCCATCATGGCCCGTTGCAGGGGTTGCCGGTGAGACCGCTCTCCGCTTCCAGCTTCCAACTTTCCGTTCTCCGCTCTCAACGTTGAGTTTGCGGTTTTCCTCCCCGCGCTCGTCCGGCCCGTTCGGTAGGCGTCCCGTTTTGCGCGCTTGCGGCGCCCGCTCGGGCGCATTGTCCCGCTGTCATCTTGTCGCCAGGCCGATTCTGTGCCACGCTCATGGCAGCATGATCGCTTGGCGCATCCCCCTCCTGGCGCTCGCCGGCGCTTTTGCGCTGGGCGCCCCGGCGCAGCAGCCGGCAGCTCCGGCAGCTCCGGCGGAGCAGCCCGCGGCGACCGCGCAGCCGCCTGCACCGGCTAGTTCTGTGACCGCGGGCAAGTCTACGGCGACCAAGGGAACCAACCCGCCTGCATCGCAGGGGAACCACGCTTCCACTTCGCAGGCGAACTCCGCGCCCCCGCCGCAGGGAAACCTCACCATCCAGGTGACACGCGACGACGGCACGCCCGTCCCCGATGCCGACATCGAGATCGACGGCCTGCGCGTGGGCATGAGCCCCGCAGGCACGGGCCCGGCGGATGGCGCCGAAGGCGGCAAAACCCCGTCCTCCGGCATGCCGATAAGCAATGCACAACCGGGCAGCGACCAGTCCGGCCTCTTTCATCCCGAAGCCAGGCCATGCCCTCCGCCACCCCGTAAGACTCAACCCGCCAAGACCCCGGCCAGCCGTGGCCCGTCCGGAAATGGCCAGCCCGGCGCACAGCCCGGCAGCGCCCAGTCCGGCCAGGCGCCGCCTTCCCAGACGGCCTCCGGCAGCGCCCATTCTTCTGCCGAGGCCGGCGAAGATCAGCCCGGCTGCAACCAGGCCAACACCGTACGCCCGGGCACGGCCGAATCCATCGCCGACCTCTCCGGCGAAAAGCCGGCTGAAGCTCCGGCGCCGCAACTCCCTCCCGGCGCGGTGCTGCTCAGGACCGATGCGCAGGGCCAGTTGATCCTTCAGCTTCCCCCGGGCGATCACACGGTCTCCGTTTCGGTTTATGGCTTCGACCCTTTCACCGGCCACTTCACCCTGGGCGGCAAGCATCGCCAGATTGTTCAAATCAAACTGTCCACCGCGCCTACCACCTACATTCTGGCCGTGGGTCCTGACGGCGGGATCCAGCTCGAATCGTCCGGCCTGGACGCGCTCATCCCCCTCGAGCCTGTGCAAACTTTGGTTCCCCTGCCCCCGCGCGCCCGCCGGCATCTCCTGTAGCTGCACCGCAACTTTCCACTAAAATGAGCGTTAGCCTTCTCAGGGTCGTGCTTTATCCGGCCATCCATTCGCGTGCTGGAGCGCCAGCCCCCATGATGCCGTTTCAAGCCCCGGTTCGACAGTGGTTGCGCGCCTGCCTCGCCACCCTGCTCTGCTGCGTGCTCTCAACGCCCGCGCCCGTTGACTGGGCCCAATCCACGCCGCAGCAGGCGCAGCCCGCGGCCAATTCTGTCGGCTCTCTTCTGCAGCCGGGTACTGACTCGAGCGGGCATGCGCGCCGTCCCGAATACAAATCGCCGGAGATGCAGGGCGACGAGCGCATTCTGCAGGCCCTGAACCGCTTCACCTTCGGCCCGCGCCCCGGCGACGTGGAAGCCGTGCGCGCCATGGGCCTGGACGCCTGGTTCCGGCAGCAGCTCAATCCGTCCGGTCTGGATGAAACCGAGCTCAACGCCCGCCTGGCTGCATTTCCCGCCATGCAGTGGAGCGTCCAGACCCTGCTTTACCGCATGCCCTCGAACGCCGTCATCCGCCAGGCGATGAACGGCCGCGCCTCGATCCCCGAAGGGCACATCCTGCACGCCGTGTATGAAAACCAG
>JASHUF010000002.1 GCA_030040175.1 Acidobacteriaceae bacterium | reverse complement strand
CACGCTGGCCACCATGGAGGTCGTCGTGGTCTTGCCGTGCATGCCGGCGATGGCGATGCCGTACTTGAGGCGCATGAGCTCGGCCAGCATCTCCGCGCGCGGGATGACGGGAATCTTGCGGGCGTGCGCTTCGAGGACTTCAGGATTGCGCGCGTTGACAGCGGAGCTGGTGACGACGACCGTTGCGCCGGCGAGGTTCTCCGCGGCGTGGCCTTCATAGATGGCCGCGCCGAGAGCGGCGAGGCGATCGGTGACGGCGCTGCGCTTCAAGTCGGAGCCGGAGACCTGCATCCCGAGACTGAGCAAGATCTCGGCGATGCCGCTCATGCCGATGCCGCCGATGCCGACGAAATGCGCGTGCTGGGAGGTGGTGAACATGGAAGCGAAGCAACAGTATAGTTGGCACGCACGCTTGCAGGCGGACGATCGTCAGCGTGCCGCCAGGGGCGCGCTTTCAAGCCGATATTCGAGCTGCATCCGTTCTTCCCCGGTGAGCAGGGAAACGGGTTCGGCCTGCGCCTGCCACCACTGGTCGAAGTCGCCGGTGCGGCCGTCGGGCGCAGTGGCCGAGTCGACGTAGTCGAGTTCGTCGCAGTCGTTGAAGATCACAACCTGGTAGCCGCCGATGCGGAAGCGGACGTTGCCGGCGTAGACGTCCTTCCACGATTGGCCCACGGCGGCAATCTTCACTTCGCGCCGGATCGTCCGCCGGAAAAGCTCGGCGATCTCCTCACCGGGAATCGTATCTTGCTTGTCAGTCTCCGCAGCGCCCATGAGCCCCCACGCGATGACGGGATTCTACGCTACGGCGAATCCCGCAACGCATTTCGAGGCGAAAAGTTGCGCACAACCTTTACTGCATGTCGCGGTTCGATCAGGACATAACCGGCAGGCCGCGCAAGGCAGCAAGATCCAAGCCTTCGCGCCAGACGAAAGCCGGGACGGTTCGAAAAACGAACCGGCTGGAAGGAGGAAATATGGGCAGCATGAAGAAGTGGATGCTGGGAGCAGCATTGGCATTGGGAACCCTGGGACTGGGCGCGACCCAGCAGGCGCATGCGGCGCGGATCGGCGTGGGAGTTTACGTGGGCGGGCCGGTAGCTTATGTTCCGCCTTGCCCTGGACCGGGATACGTTTGGACCGCGGGTTATTACGCCAATGGCGTGTGGGTGCCGGGATTCTGGCGCGCACCGGGACCGCGCGTAGGGGTGGTGGTGCGCGGCGGCTGGGGCTGGGGACATCCGGTGTATTACGGCCGGCATTTTTACCCGGGCGCACCGTTTCGCAGGTAGCTCTCCTTCTGCTGCCTGAACTTGCCTGAATTTGGCCGGCCGCTTCCGCAACTGGAGCGGCCGCTTTTTTTTGCGTCCCGAAGAGGGGTCTTGGGCGTCCAAGGTACAGAGGGAAGGCCGGCGAAGGTCCGGCTGAGCAAGATGTTGTTGGAAAGGGGCTTGCGGTTAGGTGGAAGTTGGCTCATTCTGGAACACAGGACCGCAACTAAAATGTGAAATTGCTGTTAGAAAGGGTAGAACCGGCCAGGAACCAGGAAAGGGGCCGGGGTGCTGAGGACGGAGGCGAGGAGCTTCCGGGGCCGAATTCCGGGAAGGCGGAACAGCACAAGGAGGATGTCATGCGGAGGATCCGCTCGGTTTTGATTGCGATGCTGTTGGCTGTGCCGCTCCTGGTTGCCTCGACGGCGCAGGCCCAGGTGGCGGTGGGAGTGGGCGTGGGCCCGGCTGTGGTGGCTCCCGGGTATTACGGCGACTACGGTCCCCCGGCTTGCGAGTGGGGCTATTACGCTTATTATCCTTATGCCTGCGCGCCGTACGGCTATTACGGGCCTGACTGGTTCGTGGGCGGCGTGTTCATCGGCGCCGGCCCGTGGTACGGCTGGGGCCGCGGATGGGGCTGGGGCCATTATGGCTACGGCTATCGCGGCGGGTACGGGTACGCGGGGCGCGGCTACGCAGGTGGTGTAGCGCGCGGCTACGCCGGCGGCGCAGCGCGTGGCTACGCGGGCGGCGCAGCGCGTGGCTACGCGGGCGGCGCAGCGCGTGGCTACGCGGGTGGCGCAGCGCACGGATACTCCGGTGGCGGCGCGCGCGCCTACTCGGGCGGCGGCGGCGGCTTCCATGGTGGAGGAGGCGGCGGCTTCCACGGTGGCGGCGGCGGCGGACGCCGGTAATCTCTGAACCGGATTTCGAAAAGGCCCGCTTGCTTCGGCAGGCGGGCTTTTTGTTGGAAGACAGGGAACGAGGGACGGAGGGAATAGCGTATTCATCCACCGGAGCCTTGATTTTGCCGGCTGAACGGCTGTTTCAACGATTCGTTTTTCCCTGTTGGCCGGAGACTCAGCAGGATCGGAGCGCTAACGCATTTTCTGAGTAGCTGTATCCCGAAGACGGAAGGCAGAGTCGACGCGACCAACAGGGAGCGGCGACCTTACGAGGAAATGAAAAGGACACAGTAACTCAGAAAATGCCGTAGGGCATTTCTCCTTCTGCTGTACACCGAAGCCACCGAGGTCAAGTGCCGATTTCAACAAGAAATCGGCACCACGGAAAGCGCCGAAAACGGCTATATCCGAAAGAGAAATGCCTTAATCGTCTTCATAAGTCCATGCGGATTTGGATCGCTGATGGTCGTCGCGGTGACGCAGAGCGTGCGTGAGGCCGAAGAGATAGCCTCCGAGAAGTCCCGATAAGAACATCATGGCCAGCACAAACGCGACAACGGGCCATTGGGCAAAATGCAAAGTGACTGGGTAGCCTGCCTGCATGGCTTCTCCATGCCGCGGATACACGACCGCGGACCCATAAGTGGATAGCCAAGGAAGAATGGAAAATATAGATTCAGCTACTTCAAGAAGGCCGTGCTGATTGAGGTCGTTATTGTTTGATATAGGCAGAGTAGCGTCACTCCGACGAACCGTCACCGTGACCGAAGTTACGTGGGCATACCACTTTTGTTGTGCGCGAGGGACGAGGAGGCGCCGGGCCGGAGCATGGGCGGTTGCCTATCCTGCGCGCCGTTCTCTGCTGGAAGGGTGGGAAAGCACCAACTCCGCTAACCCCGCAATCCCGCCAGCTCCATCAGCCGCGCGGCGATGCGCTCGGCCGCGCCGGGATGGGACTGGGTGTGCGCGGCCTGGGCCATTTGGGCGAGCCGATCGGGAGAGTTCAGCAGGGAGCTGAGCGTCGAGAGCAGCTTGCCGGGAATGCCGAGATCCTTTTCTTCGAGCATTACAGCGGCGCCGGCGCTCTGCATGGCTTCAGCATTGCGGCGCTGGTGCTCATCGGCGGCGGCGGCAAAGGGCACGAGCACGGCGGGCTTGCCCGCAGCCGCGAGCTCGGCCACCGTGGAGGCGCCGCTGCGCGAAAGGACGAGATGCGCCTGGCCCACGCGCGCGGGCATATCGTCAAGGAAGGCGCGCACCTGCCAGCGCGCAGGATCGGCGCCGGAGGCTCGATACGCCAATTCGGTCACTTCCAGATGGCGCAGGCCGCTCTGGTGCAGCACGGTGAGCGAGGGAACGGCGTCGAGTAGAGTCGAGACGATCATGGGCAGATGTACGTTGAAAAGCCGCGCGCCCTGCGAGCCGCCGAAGACGAGCAGATGGGGCGCGGCGGAGGCGGGCGGCTCCAGCGCGAAGAACTCCGGGCGCACGGGAATGCCGGTGACCTCAGCATTGCGGAACCATTTCTCCGCTGCGGCAAAGTTCACGGCCGCGGCCTGCACGCGCTTGCCCACGAGGCGATTGGCCAGGCCGGGCATGGCGTTGGGCTCGAGGATCATGGAGGGAACTTTGAGCCGAATGGCCGCGGCCATGGCGGGACCGGAGGCGTAGCCGCCCACGCCGAGCACCGCGGCGGGTTTGTATTCCTCAAGC
>JASHUF010000122.1 GCA_030040175.1 Acidobacteriaceae bacterium | reverse complement strand
AGGTGGCCGCCCACGAGCAAGGTGATCACCATGGAAACGCCGAGGACAAATTCGAGCGTGGGCCACAGCATGCCCATGAGCTGCACCAGGCGCAGGGCCCGGGTGATGTACTCGCGGTTAAGGCGCTCGAAGAGGCCGATCTCGGATTCCTCGCGCGCGAAGGCGCGGATGAGGCGCACGCCGGAGTAATTTTCCTGAGCCTGCGCGGAGATATCGGAAAAGCTGGCCTGGATGCGCTCGAAACGGGTGTGGATGCGGCTGCCGAAGTACTGCACCAGAATGCTGGCCACGGGCATGGGCGCCAGCGCCACGAGCGTGAGGTAGGGGCTGTAATCGAGCATGAAGACCAGCGCGAAGACGGTGAGAAAGACGGTGTTGGCGCTGTACATGAGCGCCGGCCCCAGCAGCATGCGCACCGCGCTCAGGTCGTTGGTCATGCGCGCCATCAGGTCGCCGGTGCGGTAATGCTGATAAAAGCCGGTATCCTGGATCTCCAGCGTGCGGAAAAGGTCATTGCGAATGTCGAACTCGATGTCCCGGGAAATCCCGATCAGAATCCACCGCTGCGCATAAAGAAAAATGCCCTTGCCCAGCGAGATGGCCACCAGCAGCCCGGCCAGGAAAAGAATCTCCGCGCGCGTGCTGCCGTTCTTGAGGTCGTCGACGGCCTTGCCCAGAACGCTGGGAAACTGGACCGCGATGAGATTGGTGCAGATGCAGGCAAGCGTGCCGCGCACGTAGCCCCCGCGGTAGCGGCCCATGTATCCGTAGAGGGGGCGCAAATCGCGCAGCATGGATTCATTGTACGGGTTTCTGCGCTCGGCGATCGACCCGCGGGGGCGCGCGCCGCTAGGTGGGCGTGCGCAGCAGCAGATAGCCGCCCACCAGGCCGAAAAGAATGTCGGAGGACCAGGCCGCGACCGTGGCGGGCAGATAATTCACGTAGCCGAGGGCGCTGAAGACGCCGTCGATGACAAAGTACGCGAGGGCCACGCCGATGGCGACGGCGATGCCGGTGAGGGAGCCGCGGCGGCCCATGGAGAGCGCGAAAGGAATGGCGAGCACGGCCATGACCACCGCGACCAAGGGAAAGGCGAGCTTGTGCCACAGGGCCACGCGCAGGCGCATGGTGTCAAAGCCGCTCTGGCGCAGGTCGCGGATGTAGCCTTCAAGCTGGCCAAAGTTCATCTCCTGCGCCTGCCGGTCTTCCTTGGTGAAGTAGTCGGGCGCCTCGTGAATCTCGGAGAACGTGGTTGCGGAAAAATCGCGGTACGCGGTCACGTTCGCGCCCTGGATGTCACGCACCCAACCGTTTTCGAACTTCCATGTCTCCGCACCCGCGTCCCACACGGCGCGCGCGGCGAAGATGCGCCGCGTGAGCTCGAAGGTGGAGGGATTGAACTCGAAGACGGAGAGATTGGCAAACTCGTTCTTATCGGGATCGAAGAACTCGTAATAGAAAATGCGCCCGGGCTCGCCGGTGCGGGGCTGGCCGAAGATCCACTTCTGCTCCGGATGCAGATAGGTTTGCGGGGGCTTTCCCTTGATGGTGTTGCGCAGGGCCTCCTGCTTGAGGTTGGCCTGCGGCAGATAGTACTGGTCGAAGAGGAACAGCCCGCCGGCGAGCAGGATGGCAATGGAAACCACGGGAACGATCAGACGGTAAAGACTGATGCCGGTGGCCTTCATGGCGACGATCTCGCTGTTGCGGTTGAGCACGCCGAAGACCACCAGCGCGGCAATCAGCACCGCCAGCGGCGCGATCTGGTAAATCATGCTGGGGGTGAGATTCACCAGATAATCACCAACCGTGGTGAGCGGGATGTGGTTGCGCAGAATGTCGCCCACCAGGTCAAAGAAGGTGAAGACGATCACCAGGAGCACGAATCCAGCCTCAACCAGCAGGAACATGATGAGGAACTCGCGCACCACGTACTCGTCGAGGATGCGCGGAAAGGTGCTGCGGGAGCGGGCCTTGGCGGCGGCAAAGGAACGCGGCTGCAGCTTGCCGAGAAGGCCGGCGATCGAGGAGCCGTTGATTGCCGAGCCGTTGGCTTGCGCCTCAGCCGCGGGGATGCCGCCGGGCGAACGCGCAACCCAGCCGGAGACGGCGCTGAGCAGACGCCCGCCCGTGGCCATCTGCCAAAGAAGAAAAATGCCCGCAGCGGCAAAGAGAAAATTCGCCGACCATACGGCGACAAAGACCGGCAGCTTGTTCTGGCGGCCCAGAGCCGTGCCCGTGAAAGAAAGAAGGTAGTAGATGAAGACAAGCAGAATGGTGAAAACGAAACCGGAGCTTTTCCCGCCGCGCCGCGAGGAGACTCCGAGCGGCACGCCGACGAGCATCAGCACCAGGCAGGCCGCTGGAAACGAGAAGCGATTGTAGAACTCGATCAGGTAGCGCATGGCGTCGGGCCCGTGAATGCGCTTGAGCAGCGCCTGCATCGGCAGCGCGTAGACAGAGGTCTCCAGCCGGCCCAGATGAACGTCGTTTTGCTGGTTCAGGGCGAGCGGCATGTCAGTGGTGTTGAACGTGGAAATGGTGTATTGCTGCGGCTGGCCCGGTTCTGTCTCATGACGCGAGCCGTCGCGCAAGCGCATGAGCAGCTCCTGAGTTGTGTCGCTGACGACGGTCGCCGAGGCCGCAGTGGTAATGATCGGATTGGAGCGGTCGCTTACGTCGGCCATGAAGACCTGGCGCCAATTGGCCGCCCCTGTGCCGGCGCGCACGTCCTGCACATAAAGCACAAAATTCTTGAAATCCTCGTAGAAGACGCGGGGCTGAATTTCGTAGGACGCCTGAGAAGTTTCGAGCGATTGCTCCATGTCCAGAATGGCCTGGTTGGCGCGCGGGGCCACGTAGAGCGAATTGACCAGGCCCAGGAGGGTTCCGGCGATGGCCACGATCGACGAAACGCGGACGAAGTAGCCAATGCCCAGGCCGGAGGCGCGCATGGCGATGACCTCGCTGTCCGCGGCCAGGCGGCTCAGGCCCAGAAGCACGCCCACGAGCACGGCCATGGGAATCGTCACCTTGAAGAGGTTGGGCAGGGTGAAGAGAAAGATCTCCAGCACATCCGTGAGCGTGGAGCTGTTGCGGACCACAACCTCGAGGATCTGGGGCAGCTGGGGCATGAAAAGGATGAAGGTGAAGAGCGCGCAGCCAATGAGCGTGTGCGAAAGAATTTCACCGAGGATGTAGCGGGTGAGGATGCGCACGGCAGGCTCCGCTCCTAGAGTTGGTTGGATCAATGGCCTCAGGCTGTTGGGTAGTGTCCCTGAGGGGCTAAAGCCCCAACGTTGATGCGGCCTTTGCGGCCCGGCTGAATCCACCCCAGCGACGAAGACCTGTCGCTGGGGGCCCCGGGAAGCCGGGCCCTTTTACAAAGCCATGGATGCAACCAGTTCTGGCGACAACTTAGCGCCCAAGTAACTTCTCAGTTGACGGCTATGGCTCCTTACCAAGTGCGTTACTTCGCCCTGCTCCAAATTACCGAGCCCGCAAGACC
>JASHUF010000121.1 GCA_030040175.1 Acidobacteriaceae bacterium | reverse complement strand
CCTTGGGGTGCGTGGCCGCCATGTTGGCGCGCTCCAGCATCTCCGCCACTTCCGGCTCGGCCAGCGACTTGGGCAGAACTTTCCACGTTTTGGGTGACTCGATATTGACGGTGGGATCGTGGTGGATGCGGCGGTCGAGCAGAAGCCACTTGTAGAAGCCGCGCAGGCAGCTGAGCTTGCGCGCCGCGGTGCGTGAATCGATGCCGTGAGCGCGCATATGCTCGAGGAACGCGCCCACGTCGGCTTCGAGGGCGGAAAGCAGGACGCCGTTGCGGCCTTCGACAAACTCGGCGAAGGTGCGCAGATCGCCGAGATAGGCTTCGCAGGTGAGCGGACGAAGACCTTTTTCAACGCGCAGATAAGCCCGGTAGTCCTGGAGCAGAGAAAGATTGCCTTGGCCGTCCACAATCCCGATTATCCCTGCGGATAAGCGGCGGCCGCAGCCGCACGCCGGCCCACCGAACCACTTTCATCAAGGAATCAACATCGGCAATAAAAAAGCCCTTGCCGTTCATGCGCATTCGCGTGCAATCAACAATGTCTGCAGGTTACGGCAACGGATCAGGGGACGGGTTGGCGTGCAAAGGCGGGCGGTTTTAGAAGAGAATGATAGAAGAATGAATCGATCCGGCAAGATTGAGAAGAAAGTGCAGCCAACCGGGATGGATGCGCGCGCATGGGCGGCGCAGGAGTTTGAGCGGCTGGTTTTCGAGTGCAGCCCGCGCACGGCCGTCTTCGATTGCGACGGAACCCTTTGGGGCGGCGACGCGGGCTACGGGTTCATGGCGTGGTCACTGGAGCGGGGATTGGTCTCGCGTGCAACCAGCGACTGGATCGACAACCGCTATCGCGCCTATCGCGCCGGGCAGGTGAGCGAGCTCCAGATCTGCGGCGAGATGGTGCAGATCTATGCGGGGCTGCGCGAGCAGGAGCTGCGTGCGGCGGCAGCGCAGTATTTCAACGAGTTTGTGCGCGCGCGCATTTTTCCCGAGTTGGCCGCGCTCGCGGCGGTGCTCAAGAAAGCTGGCGTGGTCCTGTGGGCCGTGAGCTCCACCAACCGCTGGATCGTGGACGAAGGGGCGCGCGCGTTCGGCATTCCCCAGGAGAGCGTGCTGGCGGCGGAGGTGCGCGTGCAGGGCGGCGTGATCACCAGTGAGCTCAAAGACGTGCCTACCGACGCGGGCAAGGCGGCCGCGCTCCGGCGCGTGGGATTGACCCGCCCCGATGCGGTCTTCGGCAACTCCCTGCACGATCTGGCCATGCTCGAAATGGCGCGGTGCCCCTTCCCGGTGAATCCTTCGCCGGCTCTGATCGAAGAGGCGGTCAGGCGCGGCTGGGGCTATTTCCGGCCGGCAGCGGCGGAGCAATTTGAGGCCGCAGTGGGCGGGGAGTAAGCAGCTGTCCAAGCCGGGGACGCACAAGGGTGGAGCTGGAAAACCCCGTTCCGGCGCCCCGGGCGCATTCTGCATCTCTTTTATTTCGTTTACACTGGAGGCGTGGAAGAAAGTTCGTCCAATGCCGGACCCCGCACGCCGGGCCCGGCTCTTCGTTTTGTGGCCGCAGCGCTGATCATGCGCGACGGCGAGGTGCTTATCGGCCAGCGGCGCGCGGACCAGCCCATGGCCTCCCTTTGGGAGTTTCCCGGCGGCAAAATCGAGGCGGGCGAAAGCCCGCAACAGGCGCTGGCGCGCGAACTGATCGAGGAACTGGGCATCCGTGCGAGCATCGGGCCGCCGGTTACCCGCATCCGCCACAATTACCGCCACGGGGGCGCCGTCGACCTGCAATTCTTTTCCGTGCGCGAGTTTGTGGGCGAGATCCAGAACCGCATTTACCAGCAGGTGCGCTGGGTCAAGCTGGCCGAATTACCCGCCTATGAGTTTCTTGCCGCCGACCGCGCGTTGATTCGCGACCTGGCAGCGGGTAAGCTGCTCTAGCTCCTCTGCGGCGGAGGGGCAAATCCCGCAAAATAATTGGCGACTGCAAACACAGGAATGGGTTATTCTGGCGGCGGCTCAAAAAGGCCCATCCAGACAAACCCGACCTACCTGCCTAGACCAGCGCAGCCGCCGTCTTCCCCACGGGCGAGCGAGACCGGTTTTGAGCAAGCGGTTTCAAGAACGGAGACAAGAGATGGAATGGTATCTGTTGGTGTTGAAGCGATACGCCGAGTTCAACGGCCGGTCGCGGCGTAAAGAGTATTGGATGTTCACGCTGTACAACATTGTCATCTTCCTGGTGCTGTACGTGGCGGGATTTGTGACGCTGCTGCGGAGCAGCATTTATATGCTGTTCTTCGGCCTGGCCTTTATTTATGCGCTGGCCGTACTGGTGCCCAATCTGGCGGTGGGCGTGCGCCGGCTGCACGATATCGACAAGAGCGGCTGGTTCATTCTGATCAGTCTGATTCCAGCCGTCGGCGGACTTATCCTCCTTGTCCTTCTGGCGCTCGACGGTACGCCGGGAGACAACCGCTACGGACCCAGCCCGAAGGCCGTGGGACAGGGACAGGCCGCAACCTCGATCGGCTGAGGCAGACCCCGGTTCGGAGCCGCGAGCCGGCCTGCCCCCTGCCGCTCCGGGGGCCGGGTCGCGGCCAGCAAGAGCTTTTGGCCAAGGTCACGACGCCCGCGCCGGGCAGGCGGGAAGTCTGCGTTTGCCGGTTCAGTGCCCCGGAATCATGCCCCACAGCATCGCGCCGGTCATGCCGATGACGAGGACGCTGGTGCCCCACGCGATCACGTCCCAGAGGCGCGAGTTGCGGTGCTCGCCCATCAGATCCTTGCGGTTGATCAAGAGCAGCATGAGGATGATGACCAGCGGGAGCAGAATGCCGTTGAGCACCTGCGAAAGAATGGCGACGTTGATCAGTTGCGAGTCCGGCAGGAGGAGTACGGTGACGGCGCCGCCGGCAATCAGCAGCGTGTAGAGCCAGTAGAAAAACGGCGCCTCTTTGAAGCTCTTGTCGACGCCGGATTCGACGCCCAAACCCTCGCAAACCGTGTAGGCGGTGGAGAGCGGGAGAATCGAAGCCGCAAACAGAGAAGCGTTGAAGAGCCCGAAGGCAAAGAGGATGAAAGCGTAGTCGCCTGCCAGCGGGCGCATGGCTTCGGCCGCGTCCGCAGCCACTTGGATGGCGCCCATGCCGTGCACATAGAGCGTAGCCGCGCAGGCCACGATGATGAACCAGGCGATAAGGTCGGTAAAAAAGCATCCGACGATGACGTCGAGCCGGGAGGCCGGATAATCCTTCACGGGAACGCCCTTCTCCACAATCGACGACTGCAGGTAGAACTGCATCCAGGGAGCGATGGTGGTGCCCACGACGCCGATGGCCATGTAAACGTAAGCCTTGTCGCGCCAGACGGATTTGGCCGGCAGCTTGACGGTGGCCCAGAGCGACTCGTGCCAGTCAGGCTGCGCAAGAACACCGGCAAAGATATAGGCGATGTACACCAGCGATGCGGCGAGAAAGATCTTTTCCGTGCTCTTGTAATCGCCGCGCAGAACCAGAAGCCACACCAGCACCGCACAGAGGGGCACGGAGATGAATTTGGAGACGTGGAACAGATGCATGGAGCCGGTGATGCCGATGAACTCCGTGACCACGTTGGTGTAGTTGACCACCACCAGCAGCACCATGAGCACGAACGTGAGGCGCAGGCCGAACTCCTCGCGGATGAGGTCGCTCAAGCCCTTGCCGGTGACCACGCCCATGCGGGCGCACATCTCCTGCACCACGATCAGGGCGATGGTAATGGGAATCATGGTCCAGAGCAGCGTGTAGCCGTACTGCGCCCCGGCCTGCGAATAGGTGAAGATGCCGCCGGAGTCGTTATCGACGTTGGCGGTGATGAATCCGGGGCCGAGGACGGCCAGAAAAAGAAGGATCCGGATTCGCCAGCGCTTCCACATGCGGTCGATTTCCTGATACGGCGTTCATTGGAGGGATGGGTTCAGAACCCGTGTTTCCTCACTGACCATATCAGGCAAGGGGTGCGGGAGAAAACCGCGCGCAGCACGCGCGCAATCTAGGTCCTGAGCCTCCGCCCGCTCTGCGCGGCGCGCAGAGTGAAGGCAAGGTAGGCAAAGACGAGCGCTTCAGCCAGGGAGTCGATGAACAGCAATTCGCGCGAGCCCGGGGCAAGCACGGGCCAGCGCAAGCCCAGGCGGCCGGCAAACAGATAGAGCGCGTTGCGGACAAGCCAGCCCGCGGCGTAGAGGAGCGTGATCCAGGGCGCCGCGCCGGAGCGGGTCATCCACAAAACGGCCACGGCCGCCGAAACCGCGGCCATGATGAAGAGCGATTCGGCGAGCACGTTGACGAAGGGAACGCCTTCGAATTGGCCTACGGGGAATGGGACCACCGCGTGCCCGTGACGCATGAGCTTGTAGGCAAAGTCAGAGAGCGGGAACGAAAGCAGCACCGAGGCGGAGACGAAGTAGGCCACGGCGTTGAGGAGATAGAACCAGGTGATGCCCAGCACCCCGGCGGGCGCCCCGGCTTCGGCGTGGGAGTCGTCCCGGTTTTCCGGGTTGCGCTTCCACAGCCGGTCGCGCAGGGAACGGCGCTTGCGCGGAGCCAGTTCTTCCTGATACTCCGTGGTGACCGGGCGCCACCGATTCACCGGATCCAGCATTCATTCTCCTTGCGCGCGAATCGGGACCTGCCTTGCAATCGGGCCGCGCGGTGCAGTCGTGCCCAATGCGCGGCGCGGCGGGCCACTCAAGGGATCGAAGTCCAGCCTGCCGTGGGGATGATGCGTCAAGTCTAGCATCGGGCTTTCTCCGGCCGATTAACCGACTTGGTGCGGAGAGACGGACACATTTCGGCGCCATCTGCATCGACGGCAACGCGCAGCACCCGGAAATATACTGAAGTAGCCACTTGACAAATGGGGGATTACAGGCAACACTGAAGTGTCTACTTCACTATTTCCCGATGGAGGTTTGCCATGACCGCAACTGAACCGGAGACCATCCACAGCACATTTGTCATTGAACGCAACTTTCCCTGGCGCCCGGCGCGGGTCTTTTCCGGCTTTGCCCAGCCGGCTCTTAAGCGCCGCTGGTACGCCGAAGGCGACCAGCACGAGATCCAGGAATTTCAAATGGATTTTCGCGTGGGCGGGATTGAACGGTTCCGGTATCGCTTCAGGGAGGGCCACCCGATCGCGGGATCGGAGATCGCCAACGAAGGCCTCTATCAGGACATCGAACCCGAAAAGCGGATTGTGATGGCTTCGAAGATGTCTCTGAACGGAAAGACCCTTGTGGTGATGCTGACGACATTCGAGTTTGTGCCTGCGGAGCAAGGGACGGACGTGATCCTGACGCATCAGGGTGCCTACATGGACTGGCCCGACGGCGTGACCATGATCGAGATGGGCTGGCGCGGGCTCATCGACCGGCTGCAGAGAAGCCTGGCACAGTAAGGGGACCTCGATGCGGGATCGTCCCATCGACCGCTCCATCGACCGCTCCGTCGATATCGACCGGCTCTTTCACGCGCTCGGCGACCGCACGCGGCGAGCCATTCTCGACCGGCTGGTCGAGCGGCCCATGTCGGTTTCGCAGCTGGCCGAGCCGCTTGGAATCACGCTGACGGCGGTCGCCCAGCACGTGCAGATCCTCGAAGAAACGCGACTGGTGCGGACAGAGAAGCTTGGCCGCGTGCGCACCTGCCGCATTGAAACTGCCGGCTTCCGCGCGCTGGAGCGCTGGATTCGGGACCATCGCACCGCCTGGGAACGGAAGCTCGATCGCCTCGGCGTGCTGCTGGGCGAAGAGGGCGACAACCGATAGCCGCGTCAGCCGGGCGAAAGATCAGAGCTTCTCGCGCAGAAAGCTGATCACCTGGTCGGCCTGCACCACGCCCACCATGCGCTCCTGCGCATCGACCACCGGCAGCGAGTGAAGATTGTATTTGTCGAAGATCTCGGCCAGCTCATTCTGATTGAGATCGGCGGGGCAGGAGAGGACGCGGGGCTCGCTGAGCACGCTCAGGCGCGTCTCCGGCTGCGACACGACCAGGCGGGCGAGCGAGACAGAGCCGCGCAGGACGCGCTTTTCGTCGAGCAGGAAGATGTCGGTTACGCTTTCGGGGTCGCCGTCGAAGCTGCGCAGCGCCTGCACCGCCTGGGCCACGCTGGCATCCGTGCCCACATACACAAAGTCCGTGGTCATGTGGCCGGCGGCGGAGTCTTCGTCGAACTCGAGCAGCTCTTCCACTTCCTGCCGCTCTTCCGGCTGCATCTCCTCGAGGATGGCCTCGGACTGGTCTTCGGGCAGCTCGGCGAGCAAATCGGCGGCGGCGCCGGGATCCATCTCCTCCACGATGTCGGCAATGCGCTCCTCGTCGAGCTTCTCGAGCAGCGCCTTCTGCAGCTTGGGCTCGACCTCCTCCAGCGCCTCGGCGGCCACCTCCTCGTCGAGCGAAGTAAAGACGGCTTCGCGCTCGGCCGGAGCCAGGTCTTCGAGGATCTCCGCCAGGTCGGAGGGATGCATCTCGGCCAGCCGCTCGTGCTCGATGCGCAGCTTGACGCGGCGCGCCGGATCCACCTCGATCACATCCACGAACTGCCAGGGAATGCCGCGGGCTCCGAATTTGCGCGAGATGGCTTCAAGCCGCGGGCGCGCCAGCACGCCCTTGAAGATGCGGCGAAAGGCGCCGCGCAGGCCCACCTCCACTTCAGCCACGCGCAGCAGGCTGATGCCGTCGCGGTGCAGCCACTCGAGATCGACGTCGTTCACGCGGACGACCTTGCGGCCGTGGATGTCGATGATCTGGCGGTCGACCAGGTCCTGCTGGAGAAAGAGAAAATTGCCCTCATCCTTGAGCGGCGCCAACGCATCCGGAGAACGGAGTTCAAGCGTGCCGGATGGCGTCTCCATCGCCTCCTGCGAAGGCACCAGCGCCAGGCCGGTGCGGGTTTTGAGCACCAGCCCGGCCACTTTGCCCGCATCCGGGCCGGTGGCCACGGCAACGTCCTTGAGCTTGCCGCGCAGACGCCCCTGCGCATCCGTCACCGGCGTGCCCAGCAGGGCGGTAAGGCTGACGCGGGTTGGCGTGCGCTGCTCCATCGCTGGGTGCGGAGCTCCAGGGTTGAGTGTAGCGCCTTTCCCGTTTCATGCGGAGGGTTCTTGCGGCGCTGCGGCGGAATCGAAGGGAAGGATCGGGGTCTCTGCTCTTGACACAAACGATTGCAGACGTGAAACTGCCAGCAAGCTGGATACTGCAGGGCGGCTTGAGCGAAGGTGGATCGCACCCGGTGAGCGCACCTCACAAGGAAAGGTGGAGTTTCCGGCTGGACTCCACCATGGACAGCGTCGGCGTGGTGGAGGCGGCAGCTGAGAAGATGGCCGCCGACGCCGGTCTGGACGAAGACCAGGTCTTCCATGTGGCCATGGCGGTGCGCGAAGCAGCGGTCAACGCCGTTCTGCACGGCAATGAGTACGACCAGGCCCGAAAGATCGAAGGATCGTTTGAAAACACCGGAGCCGACCTCATTTTCATAGTTGCGGACCAGGGTCATGGGTTCGAACCCGATCATCTGCCCGACCCGCTGGCGGCGGAGAATGTGCTCAAGAGCAGCGGGCGCGGCATCTTCCTCATCCGCTCGCTCATGGATGAGGTACACTTTCGTCAATTGCATCCGGGAACTGAGTTGACGCTGGTCAAGCATCTGGCGCCGGCGAAAGAAAGGCCCTGAGGCCTTGGCCTGCGAATGAGGGGCCGGGCGCGATTTCCCTGGCGGCCGAGGCCCGGCTCGCAGGATTTTCCGCCCCCGGTACCGGCGGCGAGTGCTATAACCGAAATACGGACGAAGGAGGATTTTCCGTGGCACTGACTATCGCTTCGCGTGAAGTTGACGGCGTCACCGTTCTGGACCTGAGCGGTCGGATCACACTGGGGGAGGGCAGCGTGCAGTTGCGCGACGCCATCCGCGACCTCATCGGCAAGGGGCAGAAGAATGTCCTGCTCAACATGGGCGATGTGAGCTACATCGACAGCTCCGGTCTGGGCGAGCTGGTGAGTGCCTACACCACGTCGAAGAACCAGGGCGCCAGCCTGAAGCTGCTCAAGCTGACCAAGAGGGTCCACGACGTGCTGCAACTGACCAAGCTCTATACCGTCTTCGATATTTACGACGACGAGGCCAGCGCCATCGGCTCGTACAAATAAGCCAGGCCGCCGCGGAGCCAGAACGCAAAGGCCATCCCAGTTTCGCGGGATGGCCTCTTCGTTTGCGCCCTCAAGCATTTCTCCTTCTGCTGTACACCGAAGGCACCGAGGTCAGGTGCCGGTTGCAACAAGAAATCGGCGCCCTGGAAAGGGCCGAAAACGGCTATATCCGAAGGAGAAATGCCTTAAGCCGAATCTGAACCCGATCAGAACTTCACCTGCGGCACCTGCTGTGCCGCGGGACTGGCGGTGAAATAGGCGTTGTTCTGGTGGAACCCGGCCATGCCGGCCCAAATGCTGTTGGGGAACTGGAGCACGAAGGTGTTGTAGTCTTGCAGGGCTTCGTTATAGCGCTTGCGGGCTACGGCGATGCGGTTTTCCGTTCCGGCAAGCTCGTCCTGCAGGCGCATGAACTGGTCGCTTGAGCGCAGTTGCGGATAATTTTCCGTGAGCACCAGGACCTTGGCCAACGCATTATCGAGCTGGCCGTTGGCGGCGATCTTGTCCTGGGGCGTCTGGGCATTCATCAGGCCATCGCGGGCCTGCGCCACTTCCGTAAACACGCTGCTCTCTTCCTTCGTGAATCCCTTCACCGTCTCCACCAGGTTGGGAATCAGGTCGGCGCGGCGCTCAAGCTGCACATCTACCTCCGACCACGCCGTCTTCACGATCTGATCCTTGGCCACCATCTGGTTCTTCGCGCTCACGTAGCTGCCGCCCACCAGCAGAGCCGCCAGAACCAGCACCCCCACCACCGCCAGCGCAATTCCAAGTCCCTTGCTCATGTTCCTCCCTCTCTTCTGCAACTTAAGCTTCTAGCTGCCAGCTTCTAGCTCCTAGCCGCTCTTGCCACGTATACTCCTGCGGCCAATGCG
>JASHUF010000120.1 GCA_030040175.1 Acidobacteriaceae bacterium | reverse complement strand
GTCCACAGGTTCACGCGATTGCCCACCTTGGCGTTGCCGGCCATGGCGCCGATGCGCGGGTCTTCGAAGTGGCTCACGAGCTTGGAAATCGCGTCGGGCGCAATCACCGTATCCGCGTCGATGCCCACGTAAATCTGCTCGTCCGTGCGGTCGAGCGCGTAGTTGAGGGCCGCGGCCTTGCCCTCGTTCGCCTTGCTGAGCACCTGCAGGCGCCCGGCGCGGATCTCCTCGGCATAGGCGGCGGCTGCCACTTCCGCAGTGCGATCCTCGGAGCCGTCGTCGACCACGATGATGCGCAGATTCCTGTAATCGGAGTTGAGCACGGACCGGATGGTGCGCACGATCACCGCCTCTTCGTTGTAGGCGGGTATGAGCACGGCGACGCGCGGATTGTAGCCGGGCATGGCCTGCCGGCGCGGGCGGCGCAGCCGGTCAATGACCGCAAAAAGGCCAACCATCACCAGGCGCGCGCTCATCAGAATATCGCCGACGAAAAACACCATCACAATGAAGGTTCCGATGATGTCCACCACCGAAAACGCAATGGAATCGGGAATCGTGCGCACACGCTGCCAAAAGGTGAGCGGGGGCATCACTTCGGCGGCGGTCTTGCCCATCAGCGCGGAGACGGGCACGAAGGTGTAGCCGTGCGCGCGCAGCGCGTCGATCAGCACCGGCAGCGCGTCCACCGTGGGCTGGCGGTTGCCTCCGCCGTCGTGCATCAGGATGACGGAACCGCGGAACTGCGGCTTGGTCTTCATGATCTCGAGCTGCGCCAGGACGGAATCGGTGATCTCCTTGGGCGTTTTGAACGGGTGCTCCTTCCAGTCGTCGGTGTCGATCTTGTTGCCGATGACGATGTAGCCGTCGTTCTGCACGGGCACGATGGGCGCGGCCTGGTCGTCGGTCTCGGGCTCTTCGTCGATGTCGTAGGGCGGACGGAAATAGAGCGGCTGGACTCCGAGTTTGGCCGCAAACAGGCTCTCCGTGAGTTTGACCTGCAGATCGAGCTGGCGCAGCGAGATGTCGCTGATGTCAGGATGGCTCCAGGTGTGGTTGCCGATCTCGTTGCCTTCGCGCACAATGCGCCTGAGCAGGCCCACGTTTTGCGCCGCCTCAGCGCCGATGATCATGAACGTGCCCTTTACGTTTTTCCGCTTCAGGACGTCGAGAATCTTGGGCGTCCAGGAGGGGTCGGGGCCGTCGTCGAAGGAGAGCGAAACCTCGTTGGGATGGTAGCCGTAGTACTCCACGCTGTAATTGCGCGGGTACACGTCCATGTGCTCGTCGACGATGAGCTTCTTGCGCGGGTCGGGCTCGTCCGTATCCACCTCCACCGTTCGTCTGCCCTCCTGCGGCAGCCCGGTCACGCGCATGATGTCGCCGCTGCCCTCGATGTCCACATCGTGGCCCGGCTGCACCTTGGCGAGATCGCTGAGCGAGTCGGGGCTGCCTGGCCTGTCCCACACGTTCCACAGCGAGCTGTCTTCCGTGCCCAGGCGCCAGAGCGCGAAGGTCTGCAGGCCGAGCTCGTGCGCACCGCGCATCTCGTCGAGCAGGGTGACGCCATCAAGAAACCAGACCACGTGCCTCTGGTTGGCGTCCTCGTCGATGTACTCGAAATGAGGGTTCAGTGTGTCGTAGTCGAGATCGAGATCGGCGTCGGCGTCGGAGGCCTCCTGCCAGGTGTCGGAGACCGACATATCCTCGGTATCCAGGACCTGCGGCTTGGCGGTCTTTCCGTTCTTGCGTTTGGGCGGGATGGAGAGCGTCCAGTCGTAGCCGTAGTTGCCCAGCGCGCAGATGAGCTTGCTTTTCGGCACTACCTTGAGCACGCGCACCAGGTTGCCGATAAACCACTGCTGCGCGGCAATCGGTCCCGGATCGCTGGTGATCTGATGCTGGTCGTAATTCATCAGGATCACGCCGTCGGAGCTCGCGGCAATTTGCCTGAGCTCGTCGTCGGACGTGGCCACGGCTGCATTGACATAGAGCCGCAGGTTGCGCGGATGCATCTGGGCGTAGAGTTCCCGGATAAAGCTCAGGTACGCGGGCGTGGCCTCGTCGGGAAGGCTCTCGAAATCGAGGGAGATGCCGCGATACGCGGGATAGGCGCCGAGAAAGCGGACGATCTGCCCGCAAAGGACGGCGCGCTTGCCGGGGTCGGCCAGCATCTTACCCACATTTGCGTCCCACACCTGCGCGCTGGAGTTGAAGTTGTTCAGGTGGGGAAAGATTTCCGTATCTTCCCGGGCCTGCTGGATGACGCGCTTGATGCGGTCGAGATCATCGGGGTCGTGCACCGTGGCGCCTTCGATCACCGGGTACGCCAGATGGCTGTCGTTGTTGATGGCCAGCAGCACCGGCCCGGAAGAGAAGACGTGCAGCCACTCGGGAAACAGCATGTCGATCTGATGAACATGCTGCTTGAACGAGGAATAACTGGCCTCGTCGTAGGGAACATAGTAGGCCGCGCGCAAACCCTCGCCGGTGTTGAAGGGGATCTCCGACGGCGGGCGGTTGCTTTTGCGCCGCGCAGGGCGAGGAGTCTTGGCGTTGCGCGGCAGAATCGAACGATCGGGCAAGGCGCGATAGTTGTGCCGGGGCGTAGGCAGCAGCAGCTCGGGCAGCTCCTGACTGCGCACCACATTGAAAACGAATCCGGCCACCACCAGCGTAGAGAGCACCGCGGCGGCATCGAGAATGCGGCGCAGGCGCTTCCAGCGCTTGCGTTCGGGGTC
>JASHUF010000119.1 GCA_030040175.1 Acidobacteriaceae bacterium | reverse complement strand
CGCGAACGGAACGGCCAGCACGGAGATCGAGAGCAGGCAGAAACGCAGACCTGGGAAGGCTGCTCTCGCGTTACGAATTGTCGCTGGCCGTCTGCGCATCTCGCTTCCTCCTCGCGTAGCAGCGCGCCCCTATGGATGGGCATGCTCGCAGGGATTACTGGAAGCTGAGAGTGACGGTGACGTTGATCGAGTCGCCGGCTTCGGGGACAGTCACCGCGCAGGAGATTTGACCTGAGCCACCGCAGGGCGTGGTGGTGGTGCTTGAGGCCGGCAGGGGTGCGGCGGTAAACGTTCCCACCCAGTCCCCCCCGGCAGCGTTGACTTGCGCATCCGGAGCCGTCTCTTTCCAGCAAGCCGTGGGCCCGACAGTGCCGCTGCAAACAGAAATAACGGTCTGCACCTGGGAGATGGTTCCCGCGCTTTGCGATACAACGGTTCCACTCAGGACCAGGTTGGCGTTGCTATCTTCCGCAAGCAGGTTGTAGGAGCATCCCACAGTGGCGCCGGAACCGCAATTCAAGGGATAAATTGCCGCCGGGGGTTGAAGCTGGGTGAGCACGCAGAATGGACCACCGTATGCAAGAAGCGAAGCGACGGGTTCGGAGGGAGTGCCGTTAAACGCGTACTGGGAAATGTTCGCAGAGCAGGGCGGAGAGGTGGGGTCGCCGAGGGTTATTCCCCATTCGCCCGGCGTGTATACCGTGTTCGAGGTCCCGTCTGGGTTAGAGCCATTCCTCTGACTGAAGAAATTGGTGAGAGCGCCCCCCAGGCCGCCAAGGTCCAGATTGTTTTCGAACTCCGTGTGCGAGAGGAGCTTGCCGTCAGGCCGCTTCACCTCGATCACCCACCAGCCGTGGACCGCGATCCCTTCGTGCATTCCGCGGCCGCCGGGTTTGCGCGCGGTCAGCGCCGCCGGCCTGGCCGGCTGCACGGCTGGCGCGGACATGCGGGCAGCGCCCGCCGGCGACGCTGCGGCCTGGCCGTGCGCCCGTGGCGCCGCCGGACCCAGCAGAAGCAACGCCCAGAACGCCAGGCCGGACATGAGCAGGCACTGAACGGAATGAGAATTCGAAGCGAAGAGTGTCACCCGGGCCATGCGCATCGCAGTTCTCCTTGAGCCGGCGGCCATCTTTCGGTGATTCGCCCGAGCTCACGGGGAGAAAGTACGGGTGCCCGCAGGGAAGGTCAATGAACTGTGCCTGTCTTTTGTCTGTACTTTATCTGTACTGGTAGAACCCTTTCGGGGTCATGGATTTAGGGCAATTTCCCCCGCCTTGCGCAGAGAAAATTGTGCTATCGTAGTGTCAACCGAATTCCGGATTTTCCCCCTTTGAAATAGCTTGTAAAGCGTTTGGTCGGGCCACGGTTATGGCAATCTTCACTACGGTGTCCGGTTATCGATTTGGCCTTTTTGCGCTGGATGTTCGCGCCGGGGAGCTGACGCTCGATGGCAGCCGCATTCCCCTGCAGGAGAAACCGTGCAACCTGCTCATTGCATTGCTCGAGCGGCCTGGCGAGCTGGTCACCCGTGAAGAGCTGCGGCTGCGCCTGTGGCCCGATGATACCTTTGTCGGCTTTGAGGACGGCCTGAATACCGCGGCCAGCAAGCTGCGCGAGGCCCTCGGCGACGATCCGCAATCCCCCCGGTATGTTGAAACCGTACGCGGCCGCGGCTACCGTTTTATTGGCGTCGTGGAGCCCATTGCGCCACGCACCCAGCCGCGCACCACGCCCGATTTCGAGGCTCAGCCTTCAGCGGAGGATTCCCCCCGGCGGTACGCTGCTCCGGCCGGGTTCTGGACCGGGGCGCGTCTACACGCCTGGGCGGCCGCATGGTCGGCCTTGGTGCTCTGCCTCGCGCTTGGGGCCGCGTTCGGCGTCTGGCGATGGCTTACGCACGGACACGCGGTGCTTTCCTCGAGCAACCGCGACCCGGTGATGATTGCCGATTTCGACAATCAGACCGGCGAGCCGCGCTTTAACGCGGCCTTGCACACCGCCCTCAGCGTCGGCCTGGAACAGTCCGATTACCTTACCGTTTTTTCCCGCTCGCAGACCGAGGACGCCTTGCGCCTGATGGAGCAGCCGGAGGATACGCGCATCAGCGCCGCGACGGCGCGCGAAATCTGCCGCCGCCAGGGCATCCACGCGCTCATTGTTCCAAGCGTGACCCGCAGCGGCTCAACCCTGGCCGTGACCGCGCAGCTCATGGATCCGTTTACCGGCGTAGTGGTGCGCTCCTACTCGGCCGAGGCCCGCGATCCCGATCATCTGCTCGACGCCCTCGATCGCATTGCGGTCGAAATTCGGCGCGATCTGGGCGAATCCCGTCTTTCCATTCATCAAACCCATCTGCCTTTGCCGCAGGTCACCACGGCTTCGCTTGCGGCCCTCGAGGATTTTTCGGACGGATCGGACATGTTCGCCGCCCACCAGGCGGAGGGTGCCGTCCGCCTGTACAAGGCTGCCATCGCCGCCGACCCCGATTTCGCCATGGCGCACGCGGCGCTCGGCTATGCTCTTTACAGCTTCTTCTTCAACGAGCCCGCCCAGGGCGAGATCGAATTTCGCAAGGCGCTCGCCCTCTCTTCGCGGACAACGGAGCGCGAACACGCCTGGATCGAGCTGCGCTATGCGGAAAGCCAGGGCCGCGTGGACGACGCCATGAGGCTCTATCAGGGCTACGTCGATCATTATCCGAGCGACTGGGTGGCCCGCTTTAGCTACGCGCATCTGATGCGCATGAACGGCCACGCGCGCGATTCCCTGGCCATCTACGAGCAGCTCGAACATGACAATCCGAACGATCCCGGACTCTACGTTGAAGAGGCCACGGCATACAAAGTGCTCGCCATGTACCCTCGCGCTATTGGCGCGTACGAGAAGGCGTTCTCGCTCGATGCGCACTACCTCACCGACCCGGTCATCAACCAGGAGTACGGATTTGCGCTGGTTGGAGATGACCAGCAAGCAAAGGCCGGGCAAGTTTTCTCCCTTCTGCTCAAGGATCCCGGCCAGATAGGCAACGGCGAGCGTTCTCTGGCGTTTCTCGATCTTTTGAACGGACGGTACGCGAGTGCACAGAAGCGTCTGCTCTTCGCACTTGCCGGGGCGCGGAACCAGTTTTCGCTGGCGCGGATTCATTACATGCTGGCCGTTGTGGCGGAGGGCGAGGGCAACCGGCAGGAGCAGATCGCCCAGCTCGACCGCATTGCCGCCGGCCTCGATAAGATCGGCCCGAAGATCGTCTACGGCGCGCTTGTGGGCCAGGAGTACGCGCGGGCCGGCGAGCTGGCCAAGGCGAGAAAGCTGCTGGACACGATCTCCCCGCTTGTGAATGAGCGCGTAGAGGAGCAGGTTGCCTACGTGCAGGTTCTCAAGTCTGAGGTTGCCGCGGCTTCAGGCGACTATCAGACGGCGCTTCAATTCTTAAGACCGCCCGGGCCGGATGACAGCGACGATTCTTCTGTGGTGCTGCGCGAGTCGCTCGGCTACATCTACCAGAAGATGGGCAATCTCGATGAGGCCATCGAATGGCTGAGGAAGTTTACTGACGCGCGCAGCTCTCAGGCCTTGGGGTGGGAGCCGCAACAGCGGCTTTTCGATGCCTACTTCCTCCTCGCCCGGGACTACCAGCAGAAGGGAGATCGCGAAGGCGCGAAGAACGCGCTGCAGGACATCTTTATGCATTGGGACCACGCCGATCCCGGCCTCCCGCTCCTGAAGCGCTCTATGCGCCTTCGCGACACTTTGAACGCGCACCCCTGATCGCAACATCCGGCAACACGCGCGTTGCCCCAACCCCAGTCTGCGCAGACATCCGCTTCCGGCGCAACGCCGGGTCCGCACTGGAATGAGTTGATCGCGAGTACCCCACTCGCGCGAAGACCTCTTGCCGCTTCTGGTCTTCGGCCTCAATCGCACCGCCATGCGCGATGCGGCCGTAAACGGCCGGCTGATCGTGGGTGACGGCAGGCACGCACTTGAGGACGCGATTGTTTCGTGCTATGAGGAGGCCTGCTCGTGTGGTGTCCCAGAAGCTCGTGTCGTAATTCGAGGCCGGGAAAAGCATATCCTTCGGCTCACCACCCCCAAACTCGGCCCCAAAGAGCAAAGAACGCTCTTCGCGTGACCCCGGAAAGGCGTTTGGAGCGCGCGTTCGCTCAGGATGACAGCGGAGTTTATGTTGTGAACTTCAGGGACAGAACACTAGGGAAGCGTCGTTGAATGCTCCGGCAAGGCGGTCGAAACGATTCCCTGCCCCTCGCGAACCACGTAAAATCGATCGGCCTCCAGATGGGTCAGCGCTTCCTTCTTCCCGTCCGGCCACAAAACCTCGGCTCGATCCAGGAACTCGCGGCTGCCCAGTCCAAAGTGAAGCCGAAGGTCGTTCTGCGACAGATAACTTCCTCCGCTGATGACCTCGCCAGTCTGCACCAGATCTCCCGCAGTCACGCGCACGCGTGCATTCAACGCCAGCCGATTGCACTCCACCCCCTCCAGTTGAAAGCTCACCCAGTGATTCTTGGGGCCGCCTTCGGGCCGCAGAATCATGGGCTGGCCGACAAGGTTCTCAACCACGGCCTCCATGCGGCCGTCATTAAACAAATCGCCCACGGCGAGGCCGCGGCTCACCTGCGGGATTTCCAGCGCCGGCCCTACGCGACGGCTGATATTCAGAAACGTGCCGTGGCACTGATTCAGGAAGAGCAGCTTGGGCTCAAGGTAATGCGTGGCCGTATGCGTGGTATCCACCTGTGGATACACATGACCGTTCACCTGGAAATAATCCTGCCATCCATCATTGGAAAAATCCACAAACGCATTTCCCCATCCCACGTAGCCTTGCGTTCCGCGTGCGATTCCGGACGCAATCGAGTTATCGGTAAAGTTCATGCCGCCGTCGTTGGTGTAGAGCGCGGTGTACTCCACGTCAAAATGCGAGAGCGCAAGCGACATGCGTCCCGAATGCAGGTAGTCTCCATAGGCGACACCCATATTGGCCTGCTCCACGCCATCCTCGTTCGCGGCCACACCCGCAAGCAGCGCCACGTCTTCGAACTTGCCCCTGCCGTCGCCCTGATAGAGATAATTCGCCTCACCGTCGTTGGTCACAAACAAATCCAGCTTCCCATCGTCGTTGAAGTCCGACCATATCGAAGTGAGTCCATAGCGGCCCTCGGCATCGTTCACTCCGGCCTGCTTCGAAACATCCGTGAACGTCCCATCGCCGTTGTTGCGGTAAAGATTGTCGGGCAGCCCTTTCAGTCCGCGCGGCCCGCATTGTACGTCGATTCCCAGATACTTGCATGCCTTGCTCGAACCGAAGACCGGCAGATTGTCGAGGTGAAAATCCACGTAATGCGACACAAACAGGTCGGCGCGGCCATCGTTGTCATAATCGCCAAACGCGGCCCCCGTCGCCCATCCGGAATCGGCATCGAGCCCGCTCTCCTTGGTCACATCCGTAAATGTCCCGTCGCCGTTGTTCCGGTAAAGCACTACTCCATTCAGGCAGGTCACAAGCAGGTCCGGCCGGCCGTCGTTGTTATAGTCGCCCACAACCGCGCCCATGGCCCAGCCCATCGCCGAACATGGATAGCCCACCCCTGCCTTTTCGGTTACATCGGTGAAGGTTCCATCGTGATTGTTATGGAAAAGCGCGCTGCGCGATTTCACGCCGTGGTGCGCCATGTCTACGCTTTGCGCATTTGTAAAATAGATATCCGGCCAGCCATCGCCGTCGTAATCGATCAGGGCAACGCCCCCGCTCATCGATTCCGCGATGAACCTGGCTTCGGGGCTGGACTTGTGGTCGAAGGCGATTCCGGTTGACTGGGTAATGTCGATGAGCTGCGGGTAATTCGGAACCGGACCCGTCGCCGCCCTTTCCGCCTCGGCTTTTTGGCGTTCGGCCGGCGGCAGCGGCGTCGCATTGCCCATCTGCCCCAACAGCGCCACGGGACTGAGAGCGATCAACAGGGCGGCGGAAGCCTCGAGAAACGCGATTCGCAGCCCTTTTTGCGCTTGGCCCCCGCTTGGCATCGAAAAACTATTTTTCATCGGGCTCGTCGTTGCGAATCTCTTCCGGCTGCACCAGCATGTCCTTGTAAAGAACGCGAAGCTTTTCTTTCATGTCCTTGTATTTCTCATAGAGCTCCAGCTCCCGCTTCGCGTCTTCCGTGCGGCCCACCCTCTTGTATAAGGTGGCCAGGCGGTAGTGCGCGGTTGCGTCCGTCGGCTCCAGTTGCACTGAGGCCTCGAGCAGCGGCAGCGCCTTGTCGGGCTGGTTCATCTCGATCAGCGCTTTGGCCAGCCATAACTTCGCATCCGCGTCGCCGGGCTGAAGCGCAACCGCCTTGGAGAAGTCGGCGTAGGCCTGCTTCAAATCACCTTGCTGGATGGCGATTTCTCCCAGACGGCAAAGCGCTTTTTCGTCCTGTGGATTCACTTCTATCGCAGCGCGATATTCCTCCACGGCCTCTTTCCTGATTGCCGGATCCTGAGAGGTGTCGAGCAATTCGGCAAGTTCGAACTGTACACCCGGCAGCCGCGGATCGATTGCGATGGCCTTGCGATATTGCCCGATGGCGCCGTTGGTGTTGCCCTCTCTCGTCTCCTCATGCGCCAGCAGTTGGTGCATTTGTGCCGAGTCCGGCGCAACCATGGACAATTCCAGCATGGACAGTCCGGAGAGGTCGGCGTAGGTGCGGTACGCGGCGTACAGCACCTCGGGGTTCTCGGGATCGGCTTTCCGCAATGCGCTGATGACGCTCGCAGCCGCGTCCAGGTCGCTGTCCTGGTTATAAAGTCCAACCAGTTCGAGGCCGACTTGCACCTTCAGCTTTTGTTCCGTGATCAGGGGGAAGGACGCTTGAAGATCCTTCTGCGCATCGGCAAAATCCAAAGTATTCTGCTCGGCGATTCCCAGCAGCGCCTGAATCTTCGGCAGGCCGGGCTTCAAGCGGACAGCGGCCCGAAGGTGCGGCAGGGCACGCGCATAGTCTCCATGAAAGAAGAGCAATACCCCGAGATTTGCGCGTGCTTCGACATTGTCGGGGTCGAGAGCGGCTATCTTTTCGAGCTCCGGAATCGCGAGATCCGGCTTCTGCTCGCTAATGTATTGCTGCGCCAGGCGCTCATGCGCCTCGATCTGTTCCTGTTTGTTGGCAGAATCCTGGCCGGGGAGCGAAATGGAAAGTCCTGAGACCGTCAATACGGCTAGCAGGACAGCTTTGGCGGACATAACCATTCCATGATAACCAAAGCGCTGCAGGGTGATAAATGGAAAAGACGGCGACGCATCGCCGTCTCTTCCGGGGTTGAGTGGTGGTTGGAGTTAGAAAGAGAGACGCCCATAGAGCTCAAGAGCTCTGCCGTTGATCGTTGTGCTGGTGATTGCGGAACTATCCGCACTGTATCCAACGTTTCTGCCGGGTTGCCCGAAACTCGGGTGGTTGAGGACGTTGTCCGCGCTGGCGCGAATCTGAAACTTCACGCCGTGCTCCGGCCACAGGTCGAAGGTCTTACCCAGCGCAAAGTCGACATTGGTCATATCCGGACCCCGCAACTGGTTCCTGCCGAAGGTGCCGAAGGCATAGACGGGTTGGCCAGAAGAATTGTAGGCCGGACTGCTGAAAGCGCTGACGTCGTACCAATGCGCTATGCCGCCCATGTCCTTGTAGTTGCCGGTCAGATTGGGATACAGGACCTCGTTGCCGCTGTCGGTCAATCCTCCGACAATCCCTCGGGGCTCGCTATTGGCATTGTCGTTGCTGGCCTGGCTGTCTACCACAATCAAGACCGGGTTGCCGCTCTCCGCAATAAAGGTGGAGGACGCCTCCCAGCCGCCCAGAACCTCGTCGGCTATCAGGTTGTTGTTCAGGAACTGCTTGCCCTGGCCGAACGGTAACTGGTACACAGCATACCCTCTGAAGGCCTGACGAACGTCGAAGTTCGAGTTGCCGTAATTTTGCCTGGGCACATACGAATTCTGGACTGCCAAATTGCCATCGCGGTTGGCCCAGCCCGAGCCGTCCGAGTCGTTCAAGAAGTGCGACCATCCGTAGTTGACGCTGAAGTTCAGGCCGTAGGTCATCCGCTTGCTCAGCACCGCCTCCAGAGCGTTGTAGTTGGATGAGGCGTTGTTGGTGTTGCCGGCGAGCCCCTGGAAGAGCGGGTAGGGCATGGACGTGATATCGCTCGCGCTGAGCTCGCTCAGAGGTACCTGGTTGATGTCGTTGGGGAAGATCATGTTGATGCCTTTATTGCCGACGTAGCCGACCGATCCTGTCCAATCCCTCAGGAACTGCTCTTCCACCGTCAAGTCGTACTGGAAGTTGTAAGGCACCGGCGTATGGTACTCGTTGGCCGACGAGCCCGAGCCGTTTTTTGCGTACACTGTGGTCGGAGCGGTTAAGTAAGTGGTGCTTTCTGCGGGGTTGAGGTTGTAGCCGTCCGTCCCGCAGTCGCCATCCGCTGTGTCCAGCGTGGTTAAAGCAGCACTGGTCTGCATGACAGGGCAAATGCCCTTGGTGTTGTCTCCGTAGCCGCCGCTGCTGCCAAAGGCGTTGCCTTCGCCGCCGCCGTAGGTGTCTTCACTCCACGTGGAGGCGAACATGCCAATGCCGCCGCGGATGACGGTCTGGGGCCGGATCTGCCAACTGAAGCCGACGCGCGGCAGCCAGATGTTGTACTTGGGCGCCTGCAGCGTGGTGCGGCCATTTTGTCCCTGTTGCTCGTACCACATGCCGCCCTGAACGGGTGCACCGGGAGCGATGTAGCCCTGCTGTCCGGGAGTGCCAATCGCGGCGCCCGGCGCACCAGTGCTCGTAAGGTTGAAGTTCTCAACCGCGGGATCGAAGGTTGTCTGGTTGCCCTTGGCGTCGCGCCAGCCGGTCTCGCCCTCCCACCGCACACCCAGGTTCACGGTGAGGTTGGGCCGCACCTTGTAGTCGTCCTGAACGAATAACTGCGGCGACTTC
>JASHUF010000118.1 GCA_030040175.1 Acidobacteriaceae bacterium | reverse complement strand
CGTTGAAGGCCCCGCGATGGGTGTCGATCAGGAGAGAGTCGATATTGTGGAAAGTCGGGGATAGAGGGATGCCGCTTGCGTACAGGCGGGCGGCGGCGAGCAGAAAGCCCAGGTAGGTGATCCCCGATCGAGGATAGGCCACCACGAGGATGTCATTGGTCTTCATAGCGCAATCCACGAGAGGATCGCGGGCTCGGCTGCGCGCCGCGCAGGCCTGGCCCGATCCACCTGCGCACGCTGGGATCGCACGATAAGGTCATCCGTGCGCGCCGGCAGGCGGTAGGCCTCGAGTACCTCCTGAGCCCGGAACTGCCCGGCCGCAAGCGCCGCCGCGACGAAGCTATCGCGGCCGGAGGGCAGCGGCAGACCCGCGAGCGTGTAGGCACGCGCGAGGCGCTCGAAATTGCGGTCGGCAGCGAGGATCGCTGAGAGGCGATTCACAGGGACACCTTGGGACCATCGCCCCCGAAGGCCACATCCGGGTAGTCCTTGCGGACCGCAATCTGCGCGGCTTCGCGCTTCTTCTGCGCATCCGCGACGGCGGCATCGTAGGCGCGCATCGCCGCATCCTCGGCCGCAGCGCGGCGCTCTATGGCGTCGTTCAAGGCGTGCTGGTAGGTCACTTCCGCCGCGCTCCACGCTGCGGAGGCCGCCCGGCCGTCCTGATAGTGCACGTAGAGACCGTGCGCGTAGTTGCCGCCGATCACAAGGGCCACGAGAGCGGCCGCATGGGGTGCGTACTTGATCATCTGCCTTCCCTCCGACGTTTGGATTCCAGGGCCCGCCACGCCGCAGCGCTCGCGCGCCAGCGACGGCGGGCCCACCAGAGCTTGAGCCTACGCAGCAGCGCCACCACCACTCTCCGCGGCGGCGAGGGCGGCACTGGCGACTGCTATCGATCCGCCGATGTTGGCCGCCATATCCGCGGTGAAACCGGCTCCCTGCACGTCGTGGAGAAGATCGCGCAGCGCCGCAATCAACGCGTCGTGGCTCTGGTAGGCCCGCACGAGCTTGTCCGCCTGATCGTCCAGCCAATCGCTCACGTCCATCGCGTCACGGCCGCTTTTTGACGCCCAGAATGCCGATTCCGGCCGGTGATTGTCGTATGCCTCAAGTCAACGACGGATGTCCGATGCTGTCACTGTGATCGCTGTGGTCGTGCTCATGCTCGATTCCCTCCGATAGGTAGGGGATGTGAACTCTGAGCGGGCCCCGACTGCGGGAGGGCAGCGAGAGCCCGCCCGCAGCTCACTTCCCGCTATCGGTCGGGGAGTTCTGCTTGCCCGAACGGGCGCAGGCCACGATCAGCAGAATGCCGAGGATCAGGAGCGCAGCGCCGCTGCCCGAGCCGCCGTGAAACGCAATGATGTGATGCATGGTAGGTCTCTCCGAATCAGGTTGCCGTCGAGGAGAGAGCCTACGCGAGCGCGAGATTGAGCAGGGGGCGATTTAACTCTTTTGGGACCCTTTTCCTGCAAACTGTGAAGTCCCTCTCACCACGGGATCGCCCCGTAGCGCTCGGCCAGGCGCCGGCACTCTGCGGCCGAGGCCTTGGATTTCTCGGCACTGCCGGCAATCTGCGCCATGTTGCTGCCCTCGTGCACCGTGCGGGTCACCAGAGGGCACCAGACATGATGACGGTGGAGCCGCGCGGCGAGTGAGACCTGATAGAGCCAGGGGCGCACCGCGAAGCAGTCCTCGGTGCGGGCGGGAGCGGTCTTCTCCACCAGATGCACGCGGGGGATGCGGCGCTCATTGACGCGCCCGAGCCATTCGTTGTCGAGGTGGTAGCGATAGGATTCATCGAAGGGACCTGCCGCCTCCCACACACTGCGGCGGAACATCCACCCGGAGGGCGTCGGAAAATCATTGATCCGCACCACCGCGCCGTCACGCTTCACCTCGAGCTGAGTGCTTGAGACAAAGTGTGCACTGCCGAGTGCGACGATCGCCTGGCGCACAAAGTCCGCCTCCCAGCGATCATCGTCCTCGAGGATGCCGATCAGATCCCCCTCGGCGATGGATGCGGCCGCATTCAAAGCGGCCGCCTGGCCGGCGCCGGCCGCCCAGGACGGACGCCAATGGGCGGAGCCATCGAGATCAGGGGCGCGAGCGCCCGCGTCCAGACCGATGATGATCTCCACATCGAGCGCGCCGCAAGCCGCGCGCACCGAATTGACGGCCTCGGCGAGATCCTCGGCTTGTCCAGGACGCTCGCGCGAGGGAATCAGGACCGAGAGCATCTAGAGGGTCGCCACCAGCGCGGAGAGCGCGGCCTCGGCCTCGGTCAGGGCGTTTTCGATCTTCTGCAGCTCATCGGTGGGGTCGGGCGCTGCCGCCTTGGCCTTCTGATAGGCGGCAGCCGCGGCGGCCAGGGCCTTGCTGACGGTGATCACAATGCTGATGGTTTTGAACATGGATTTTTTAGCTCCTCGAGAGCGGAGAGTGCATGGGCGGCCAGGGATAATAGCTGCGGGCGTGCTCATCGCGCGGCCAGGTGCCATTTAAAATCGCGATCTCCCGCTGCGCCTCGGCGAGCACCGTGAAGATACGGCGCTCGCGATCGGTGAGTTCACGATTTGGGCTCACGAGCACGCCGTCACTGTCGAGATAAAAGTTCATTTCTCATACACCGGCCAGGGCTGCCCGCGCCCCATCCTCGAGAGCGCGCAGACCGTGCGGCGGAAGTCATCGAAGGTCCAATCTACGCCGCGGCGGTTATCCGGAAATCCGCCGTCAAGCATGTCGTACACATCCAATGACACGAAAAAACGCTGACGATCGTCGGCGATTAACCTCTTAGCACCGCGCTTTACCTTATTGCGCATTACCCGAGGCCCCTTACGTTGAACGGGCCGTGATCGCGCAGCGACAACACCCCGACGTTGCGAGTGCGGGGGAAGCCCTCGAGCTTCACCGTCACGCGGGGCTGGGCACGGCCGGCACGCACGATCACACAGAAGCCGGTCACCACCGCCGCATAATCGCGATGCTCGCGGGAGCGAGCATCCCACCACATATAGACCACGCGCTTGCCGGCCGGCCAGCGAGCGCGAATGCGATCGTGTTCGCGCTGCTGCGACAGATCGATCACTCGAGCTCGCCCCGCCAGCGGGCCCCCGGGGCCACGGGGGCCCCCTGAAAGCGCCGGATGGT
>JASHUF010000117.1 GCA_030040175.1 Acidobacteriaceae bacterium | reverse complement strand
CGGCATGGTCGCGCTCGTGTTGACCTGCTGCTTCGTGACCAACGAAAGATCCTGTGAGCGCCACCGGTTCGACTGGCGGACCTTTTTACTGGCCGGCTCGGCTTCCACATGCGTGGTCATCGCGTTCGAAGAGATCGCGCAGGGGCGGGACAGCCCCTTCGGTATCGGCGCCAGGCTCGCACTCGGTCTTCTGCTCGGAACCGCTGCCGTTCTTGGCGCCCGTCCTCGCACAAACTCGTTGATCGATTTCCACTCTCTCCGCCTGCCTACCTTTGCCCAGGCGGTCTTTGGCGGCTCGTTCTTCCGCGCCGGCGTCAACGCGCTGCCTTTCCTGCTGCCGGTCATGTTTCAAAGCGAGTTCGGCTATGACGCGTTCCATTCCGGACTCTTTCTGCTGGCGTTGTTTGCCGGCGATCTCCTCATGAAGGCGGCGGTCGTGCGCATTCTCATGCGCTGGGGCTTTCGCCGGGTGATGATCGTCAACGGCGTGTTGACGTCGATCTCGATCGTGATCCTGGCTGTGATTTCGCCGCAGACCTCCCCATTCATCGTGGTGGCCATGCTCGCTGTCCACGGCGCACTGCGCTCCCTGCAGTTTACCGCCATCGGCACCCTCGCCTATCTGGATGTGCCGCGTGACCGAATGAGCCGCGCCAACGCGTTTCTCAGCGGCATCGCGCAGCTTTCGGGGGGTATGGGCGTAGCCCTGGGAGCGGCGCTGTTGCGTGCCCCTTCGATTGTGCGCGGCCTGCCGGGAAATATCCCGGCGCTCGAGGATTTTCGCTTCGCCTTTCTGGTCGTATCGGTCTTCACCCTCGTCTCCATGTTCGAAGCATTTCGCCTGCCGCATGTTCATCAGTCCGTTCATTTCCGGAACTCCATGAGTTAGCTGTCCCTGCAGGGCGCTGCGCCAGGCGGCAAAGGCGTGGCAGAGCGTTCCTCATGCGGCGCTTGCGAATCTGTTTGACGCTTCCTGAGAGCCGGGCATATAATGGCCGTGCTTTTGAACAACCGATTGTCTAAAAGAAGTACGAGCTCACGCCCGGGTTTTCAGATTCGCGCGCGATATGGGTGCGATCGCCGGCCGGAGCCGCATCTGCGAGGCCCGCAATCCCCCGGTACAGTCGCCGGCGTCAGTGAATTCGATTCAAGCGATGAGGTGGAATCCGGTGTTCGCGTCAAAATCGCCGTTAGCATGGGTCGCAGCCGTCTGTTTCTCAACCGCCGCTGTTCAAGCGCAGCAGGCGCCGGTCCGCTCCTGGATCACGACCACCGATGAGCACGGGCTGGTCGCCGGTCTCGAAGAGCAGCCGGAGCTTGCCTTCGGCAGCAACACGGAAGACTCCGTCCCTGCCATCCACGTGGATGAGAAGGTGACCTATCAGCGGATGGAAGGCGGCGGCGCAGCCTTCACTGACGGTGCCGCCTGGCTCATCAACGAGAAGCTCTCTCCGGTGCAGAGAGATGAAGTCATGAAGCGTCTCTTCGATCCGGTTGCGGGCATCGGCGTCAGCTTCCTGCGCAATCCCATCGGCTCCAGCGACCTGACCCGCGGCTGGTATACCCTCGATGACAACGAAGCGGACCGCGGCGACCCGAGCCTGCCGCATTTCAGCATCGATCACGACCTGGCCGACATCATTCCCCTGACGCTGACGGCGCGCAAGCTGAATCCGAAGCTTACGCTGATGATCAACGCCTGGAGCCCGCCGGCCTGGATGAAGTCGAGCGGATCGCTGGTGGCCGGCGACGTGCTGCCGCAGTACTACCTCCATCACGCCAATTACTTCGTGAAGACGATCCAGGCCTATGAGGCGCATGGGCTGCACGTGGATTACATCACCCTCAACAATGAGCCGACCTGCTGCCAGGATGTGAATTACCCGTCGCTGCGGACCATTACCTCCGCGGAGATGGCGACGATGCTCAAGGACTACTGGTTCCCGGCCTTCGAAAAAAATCATCTGACCACGAAGATCCTGCTCCTGGACTTCAACTGGAGCGCCGCCGATCTTGTCGAACCGCTGCTTGCCGATCCGGCGATCCGGAATTCGCCGTTCGTGGGCGGCGTGGCCTGGCATGGCTACAGCGGTCCGCCGGCCATTCAGTCCGAATTGCACGACCGCTATGGCACCGAGATGTTCATGACGGAGCGCTCCGGCTTTGGCGAGGGCAGCAAGCAGCAGAAACAGGACATGCACGACATGGTGAATGTTTTCCGCAACTGGGGCAAGAGCTTCGTCAAGTGGCCGGTGGCGACCGACGAGAACCTCGGGCCGAATCGCGGGGGATGCGATACCTGCACCGGCCTGGTGATGGTTCACACCAAAGACAAACGGGCGGGCACGGTGGAGTACACCACCGAGTACTACACCATGGGGCAGTTCACGAAGTTCGTGATCAACGGGGCTTTGCGCATCCAGTCGGACGACAACCCCAAGGTGCTGAACGTCGCCTTTCAGAATCCCGACGGCTCGCTGGTGCTGATTGCCTATAACGACACCGACGACCCGCAGAGCTTCAAGATCGTCTGGCACGGCCAGGCGCTCTATGACACCCTGCCCGCGAATACCACCGTCACCTTCGTATGGCGAGGCGATGGACGGTAGAATCAGCCGGCGCAGGTTTCTGCGCTGCGCCACTGCCGCGTCTCTGGTAACCATGTCCATCCGGCCGGGCGAAGCCGGCGGGGAAGCCTCCGGGCAACCGGTGGCGCAGCCGCCGCCCGGCGGAAAGTATCGCGAGGCTCCCATGCTGGCCGCGCGCGTTGCCGCAGGAAAACTGCCTCCGGTGGAGAAGCGGCTGCCGGCCGTTCCCTTCGTCCGGCAGGTGGCGCAGATCGGCCGGTACGGGGGCACGCTTTACGATCAGGCGGAGAGCCCCGGAGGCCGTTTCCACCTGGACGGCACGCTTATTGTGGCCGCGCAGGAGACTGACAATCAGGGCCGCGTGATCCGTCCGCACCTGTGCGACGTGGTCACCGCGACCCCGGACTTTCGCGCGTTCACCTTTCACATCCGCGAAGGGATGAAGTGGTCGGACGGCGTGGATCTGACCGCCGCGGATGTTCTGTGGTGGTGGTGGAACGAGGCGCGCAATCCCACCATCTTTCCCGAGGGGCCCAGAACCTTCAAGGTGGGCGACGAATACGCTGAATTTACGCAGCTCGACCGGCTCACCTTTCGCATCGCGTTCCGCGAGCCCTTCCGGCCCTGCCTCAATCTCTCGGCCTCGGAGTACATGGCCTTCGGCACTTACTTCGGCCAGCCCGCACACTGGATGAAGCAGTTCCACGCGGCTTTCAATCCCGATGCCGACAAGATTGCGCGCCAGCATGGATTCGCGGCCTGGTACCAGTACTACATGATGGTCCGCGAATACATGCATCCGGTGATCAACAAGCCGCATGTGGCGCCGTGGGTCCGTGTCGCCTCCACGACGACGCACGACATCTACGAGCGCAATCCGTACTTCTTCGAGGTCGACCAGGAAGGCAACCAGCTGCCCTATATCGACCGGCTCTTTGTGCAGGTGGTCGAAGACGAGCGTTTGCAGGAGGCGCGCCGCGCGACCGGCTCGGTTTCGGAGGGCATCTGCGACATGTCGCAGATTTCCATCTTCATCAAGAATGCCGCGCGCGGCCATTACAGCATCCGCCACTGGCATCTGGCGGACGGGTCGGAATGCATGTTCGCCTTCAACCTGAATCACAAGGACCCGGTGAAGCGAAAGGTCTACAACGATCTGCGCTTCCGCCAGGCCCTGTCGTACGCCATCGATCGCCAGCGCATCAATCAGACGCTCTATTTCGGGCAGGCAAAGGAGTGGCAGGCGACGATCAGCCCCAGCGTCTCCTACTTCAACCCCGTTTGGATCTCCTATTGCGCCGGCTACAATCCCGCCCGGGCAAACCAGCTGCTCGACGAGATGGGCCTGCGCCGCCCCGCGAACGAGCTCTTCCGTCTGGATCCCGACGGCAATCGTTTCGTCTCCGTTGTCGTCTTCAACAAGCAGACGTTTCCCGATGAGCTGCTCGAATTCGTGCGCCAGGACTGGGCCCAGGTGGGGATCGAAGCGGTCATGAAGGAAACCGACTTTCGCTACCGCGAATGGCTCTGCCGGGCCGGCAATCAGGACTGTACGTGCTGGAATGCCGACATGGTGGAAGAGATTTCGGCCTATCTTCCCTGGGTGACGAAGTGGAATCCGCAGGAGGTCCTCTTCTACGCCATCGACTGGTGGCTCTGGTACTACAGCCAGGGAAAATCGGGCGTGAAGCCGCCGCAGGAGTGGATCGACCAGTTTGATCGCATGGCCGCCTGGTACAGCGCCAGGTCCGACGCCGAGTATGAGCAGCTGGGCCGCGCCGTGTGGGACTTCTTCAGCCAGCAGCTGGTGTGCATCGGCACCGTGGGCTATGCGCCGCAGCCCGTGGCCGTAACCGGCGGTCTGGAGAACGTGCCCGAAAACGTGCACATGGGCTATGGAACCATGTGGGCCAAATCGTACTTCGTGCAGACATACTTCTGGGACACGCCGGAGAAACATGCCTAGCTTCTTGCGCAACCCGCTGCTCCGCTATGTGGCCAAGAGGATCGCCTGGGCCTCGGTGGTTCTGGTGTTGATTTCCTTCTTCGCCTTTCTGGTGATCCAGCTTCCGCCGGGCGATTTTCTCGACTCCTACGTGGAGGAGCTGAGCCGCTCCGGGATGGGCGTGGACTCGGCCACGCTGGTGGCCCTGCGCCACGCCTACGGGCTCGATCGCCCGATGATCGTGCAGTACTGGGAGTGGGTGACGCGATTCGCCCACGGCGACATGGGCGTCTCCTTCCTGTATGCGAAGAAGGTGAACGTCATCATCGCCGAACGGCTGCCGTGGACGCTGATGCTCACCTTCGGGTCGATGCTCATCACCTATGGAATTGCCATTCCCATCGGCATCTACACCGCCCGCCGGCAGTACTCGGTGGCGGACTTTGCCGCGTCGTTCATCGCCTTCATCGGCATGGCCACGCCGGGTTTCCTGCTGGCGCTGGTGCTGATGTGGATCTTTTATGTGTGTTTCGGCGTGACCATGGGCGGGCTGCAGTCGCCGCAGTTCATCGGGCAGCCGCTGAGCTGGGCCAAGGCGGGCAATCTGCTGATGCACCTGCCGGTGCCTCTGGTGGTGATCGGGATCGGGGGCATCGCCAACCTCACGCGCACCATGCGCGCCACGCTGCTCGATGAGCTGGGCAAACAGTATGTGACTACGGCGCGCGCCAAGGGACTGCCGGAGAGCGTGCTGATCCGCCGCTATCCCGTGCGCGTGGCGTTGAACCCCATCATCAGCTCGGGGGGCTGGCTGCTGGCCGAGCTGTTCTCGGGCGACACCGTGGCCGGCATCGTGCTCGGGCTGCCCACGATCGGACCGGTGATGTACCGTGCGCTCCTGGCCGAAGACATGTTTCTGGCGGCGAGCTGCGTCATGGTGATGAGCATTCTCACCGTGCTCGGCTTCCTGATCTCCGACATCGTGCTCGCATACGTCGATCCCAGGATCAGGCTGGGCTGAGATGAGCGACCTGCACGCCGCACCGGCCGCAGCCGACGATGTTTCCTGGTCGCAGTGGAAGCTCATCCGGGTTAAGTTCGGCTCGCACAAGCTGGCGCTGGTCAGCATCTGGCTGCTGGGGGCGTTTTATCTGGTCGCGCTCTTTGCCCAGTTCCTGGCGCCCTATGGGACGTGGCAGCCCTCTCCGTATGCCTACGCGCCCCCGACGCATATCCACTTCTTCTTCCACGGAAAGTTCGTGGGGCCCATGGTGTACCGGACCAGGATCGAATCCGACCCGGAGACCTTCGAACGCCACTTCGTGGTGGACGCGAGCCGGCCTGCGCGCATTCATTGGTTCGTGCGCGGTGCGTCTTACCGGTGGCTGGGTTTCATTCCCTCCAGCCTGCACCTCTTCGGCGTGGAGCAGGACGCGCAGCTCAACCTGATGGGCACGGACATCCTGGGCCGGGACTGCTTCTCGCGCGACCTCATCGCCACCCAGATCTCGCTCACCGTGGGCCTGATCGGCGTCTTCATCACCTTTGTTCTGGGGTGCCTGATCGGCGGAGCCTCGGGCTACTACGGCGGGGTGGTCGATAATGTCGTCCAGCGCTTCGTGGAGTTTGTCACCTGCCTGCCCACGGTTCCCATGTGGATGGCTCTGGGCGCGGCCATTCCCGCTTCGTGGAGCAATCTGAAGGTGTACTTCACCATCACTGTCATTCTCGCCCTGCGCAGCTGGACCGGCTTGTCGCGGCAAGTGCGTTCCAAGCTGCTGGAGATGCGGGAAGAAGACTACATTGTTGCGGCGCGCGTGGCCGGCGCCACCGATTGGGAGATCATCCTGCGCCATCTGCTGCCGGGATTTGCCAGCTACCTGATCGTGAACCTCACGGTGGAAATTCCCCGCATGATTCTGGGCGAGACGACGCTGAGCTTCTTCGGCCTGGGCCTGCGGCCACCCACCGTAAGCTGGGGTGTGCTTCTGCAGGACGCGCAGAACCTTGCTGCCATCTCGACCTATCCCTGGCTCATGTTTCCCGCGTGCATGGTGGTTGTCTGCGTGCTGGCATTCAACTTCCTCGGCGATGGGTTGCGCGACGCCGCGGACCCGTACAAGGAGTAAGACTCACCCATGTCCGATCCCGTCGTCGACATTCGTAATCTGACCGTCAGTTTCCGCACGCGGCGCGGCGCTGTCTCCGTTATCGAGGGGCTCTCGCTGCCGGTCGCGCGCGGCCGGGTGCTGGGCGTGGTGGGCGAGAGCGGCTGCGGCAAGAGCGTCATGGCGCGATGCCTGCTGCGCATCGAGGCGCCCGGCAGGATCGTCTCCGGCAATGTTACCTACCTCAAGGATTCGCAGCATGCGCTGCATCTTGAGAGCATGGACGCCACCGGAGCGGCCATCCGCCGCGTGCGCTGGAGAGAGATTGCCATGATCTTTCAGGAGCCCATGTCGTCGTTTGGCCCGCAGCACACCATCGGCTTCCAGATCGGCGAGGCGATGCGGTTGCACGGCGCAGGCTCCGGCGATGCCGCCGTCGTCGAAGCGCTGACCGCCGTAAGCATGCCGCGTCCCCGGGAGATCGCGCGCCAGTATCCGCATCAACTCAGCGGCGGCATGCGCCAGCGCGCCATGATCGCCATGGCGCTGAGCTGCCGCCCCTCGGTTCTGGTCGCCGACGAGCCGACTACGGCTCTCGACGTCTCCACCGAGGCGCAGATTCTCGAGCTCATTCGCTCCAAGCAAAGAGAGTTGGGCATGAGCGTTCTCTTCATCTCCCATAACCTCGGGGTCATCGCGCACATCGCCCACGATGTGGCCGTCATGTATCTGGGCCAGGTGGTCGAGCGCGCGCCCGTGAAAACCCTCTTTGCCAGTCCCCGGCATCCGTACACCCGCGCCCTGATGCAATCCATTCCCCGTATCGATCGCGAGTATTCCGGCCCGCTGGTGGTGCTGAGCGGCAGTCCTCCGGGCCCGTTTGCGGTACCATCCGGATGCCGCTTTCATCCGCGATGCCCGGAGCGCATTCCCGGAGTCTGCGATCGCGAGGTACCCATCGCGGAGACCCTGGAAGACGGGACTGAGGTCCGATGCCATCTGTGGAGGAAAAAGGGATGACGGAGCAGCGCAATCTCCTCACCGTGCGCGATCTCTCCAAGTCCTACCGTCTGGGCGGCGGGTTCTTTGACGCGCGCGAGGGCACGGTGCGCGCCGTCGATCGCGTCAGCTTCTCCGTCGAGCGCGGACGCACCTTCGGCCTGGTTGGCGAAAGCGGCTCGGGCAAAACCACCATCGGCCGAATGATCGTGCGCGTGGTGGAGCCGGACCAGGGCGCCATCCTCTTTGCCGGGGCAGCTTCGCAGACCATCGACCTCGCCGCCCTGACGGCCAGGCAGATGAGGCCTCTGCGGCGCAGGATGCAGATGATCTTCCAGGACCCCTTGAGCTCCCTCGATCCGCGCATGACCGTCGCGCGCATCATCGGTGAGCCGTTGCGTGCCGTGCATGGCGTCGCCCCCGGTGACCTGCGCGACCGCGTTGCCGAGGTCACGGAGCTGGTGGGTCTGCGCCGCGAGCACCTTGACCGCTATCCCCACGCCTTCAGCGGAGGGCAGCGTCAGCGCATCGGCATTGCCCGCGCGCTGGTCACGGGCCCTGAGCTGGTGGTGGCCGACGAGGCAGTCTCAGCCCTCGATGTCTCGGTGCAGGCCCAGGTTCTGAACCTCATGCGCGATCTGCAGCAGAAGCTTGGCGTCACCTACCTGTTCATCGCGCACGATCTCGGCGTCGTGCGCTATCTCTGTGACACGGTCGCCGTGCTCTATCGCGGCCGCATCGCAGAGATCGCCGAAAAGCGGGACCTCTATCGCACGCCCCGCCATCCGTACACGGAGTCGCTCATTGCCGCGGTGCCTCCTCCGGAGCCGGAGGACGGCCCGGCGCCGCAGCCGCGCGAGCCCGCAGCGCTGGACCAAGCGCCCGACCATGAGGCGCCCGCTGCCGGATGCCCTTACCGTGCGCGCTGCCCGTATCGCCAGGAGATCTGCGCGCACCAGGAACCGGCTCTGCGCGCTATCGCCCCGGGGCACTCGGTCGCGTGCCACTTCGATCTGCAACTGAAAGGCATCTGAAAAGAATTTGGACCGTCCGGGCGCGGCCGGAAGGGAGCCCCGACCTTGCGCAGTCCCGCGCGGAGACGGTATTTCCGAGCCCGCCGCAGGGTTTCCCCTTGACGGTCCCGAAGAGTTGTGCCTAGAATCGAATAGTCGTAAACAATCGATTGTTTAAGAGGAAAACCCATTTTGCTACGCGCGGCGGCACCACATTCGCGAGGGGTTGTCCGAAGCCTTGTCACACACGGCGACAAGCGGCTTGGCATTCTTGAAGAAGTGGAAATGCGTTCTCAGGGCGGAGGGGTCCCGGGCGCGATTGCCATCGATTCGGGCGAACGGTATCAAAGTATCCTCGGCTTCGGCGCTGCCCTCACCGACGCGGCTTGCTTTCTGATCGACCGGCTCGAGGCGGAAAAGAAAGCCGGGTTCCTGGCCAGTGTCTTCAGCCCCTCGGGGTTGCGCCTGAACTGTTGCCGCATTTGTATCGGTTCCAGTGACTACGCCACAAAGGCCTACAGCTACGCCGATTGCGGCCCCGATCCGGAGCTGAAAAGCTTCTCCGTCGAGCACGACCGCGCCTATATCGCGCCCATCATCCGCGAAGCCATCAAACTCAGCCCCGAGCTGTTCCTCTTGGCGTCACCATGGAGCCCGCCCGGCTGGATGAAGGCCGGCGGCACCATGCTCGGCGGCTCCATGCGACGCCAGTACCTGGCCGCATACGCTGACTACTTTGACAAGTTTCTCGATGCCTACGCGGAGATGGGCATCGAGGTGGGCGCCGTGACGGTGCAGAACGAGGTCGATACCGACCAGGAAGGCCGGATGCCTGCCTGCATCTGGACCCAAGGCACAGAAACGCTCTTCGTGGCCGAGCACCTCGGACCGAAGATGGCCCAGCGGCGGACCCCGCCCGGGATTTGGATTCTGGACCACAACTACGATCTCTGGGGCCGTGTATTGTCCCAGTTGGCGGAGCCCGCGGTGCGCAAGATGGTGGATGGCGTCGCGTGGCACGGCTATGCCGGGCATCCGTCGGCGATGTCTGCTGTTCACCGGGCACACCCGGAAAAGCACATGTACTGGACGGAGGGGGGCCCGGAAGATCTCAAGGACCCGGCTCTTCAGACCAATTGGGTCTTCTGGGGTTCCCGCTTCACCGCCATTCTGAAGAATTGGGCCCGCTGCATCATCGCCTGGAACCTGGCCTTGGATGAAAAGGGCTTCCCGAATGTCGGTCCTTTTGCCTGCGCCGGCCTCGTCACCATCAACTCCGCCACGCACGAGATTCGCCCCAGTGGGCAATATTGGGCTCTCGCGCACTTCGCCACGGCAGTGCATCGCGGCGCGGTGCGCATCCGGTCCCGGGGCGGACCGAAGGGCGTTGTCCACGTCGCCTTCCGCAACCCCGACGGCACGCATGTCCTGATTCTCACCAACCCGGGAAAAGAGCGCGTGGCGCCCGTGGTGATGGACACCGGGGAGTGGGCCGAAATCCGGATTCCCAAAGACTCCATGGTGACGGCCCTCTGGCGGGGAGCAGAGTCAAGTTCGTGCGCCGAGGCTCGAGATCGAAGCCGGCTCGTGCCCGGAGAGATGGCGGGCGCGCAGGTATGAAGGAAACGATCGAGTGAAAGGAAGCAGTATGTTCAAGCTATCGATCCTGTTCGGTGACGGACCGAACATGAAGCCCGCGAAGATTGCACCGGGGTTTGAAATGTTCGAGATTCCCGCCGAGGTGCTGGTCTCACCCTATATGACGCATGAGGAGTGGGAGAATCGCAAGAAGGAGCTGGCCGCGTGGGGTATCTCGCCGATCAAGGTGGCAAGCCACTGGCTGAACAAGCCCTGCACCACGCCCAACCCGGACTGGGAGCTGCTGGAGTTCTGGAGCCGCCGCGCGCTCAAGCGCCTGGCCGAGATCGGCGTCGCCGGCGCCGGAGTCTACGGCCTCTGGTTCCCCAGGGTGAAAGGCTACTCGCCGGCCCGGCAGATGGATCAGGCCATCCGCTACGCCAACCTGATGGGCGACATCGCCGGCCCCCTCGGCATCAACATCATGCTCGAACCCATGGCCGATCCTGACACGCTCTGGCCCACCTACCGGGAAGGCCTCGAGTTCGTGAAGCGCGTCGATCACCCCCACGTGCAGATCATGGCCGACATGAACTACTTCC
>JASHUF010000116.1 GCA_030040175.1 Acidobacteriaceae bacterium | reverse complement strand
CACTTCGATCGAAAGCAGCCTGTCTTTGAAGCGCGCATCAGCGGGCGCTTTTGCTCATTGACGCAAAGGCCTGGTCGAGCAGGCGCGCAAGCTCCGCTTCAGTTTCTTCCTTGAGCTCGCTCTTCCACAGGCCCTTGCCGGCCAGGGTGCGTTCCAGGGTGCGCGCGGCGCCGTTGCCGGAGCGGCCCCGTTTTTTCGCCTCCAGCGCCGGCCATCGTGTGCACTCGATCAGCGTGGGCCCGTTGCCGCGCCGCGCGTGCGCCAAAGCCTCCGAGGCCACGCGAAATACGGCCACTGCGTCCTCGCAGTCCACGACGAAGCCCGGCATGCCGTAGCGGCCGGCCAATGCGGCCAGATTCTCCTTCTCCCGGTGGCTGTGGCAGACAAAGAGAATGGGCAGCATTTCCGCGGCCGCGCAGTGCATGGTGGCCGCCGGCGCTCGAGTGAGGCCCCCGAAAAAAGCAACCACGCTCTTCGCCTTCCCACGCTTCAGCGCCCGCGCGCTCGCAAGCGCCTCGTTCCACGGCGTGTTACTTCGCCCCGGCCTGCCCCGATCGGCGAGCCGGGCCAGGAGCGTCCTGATCGAATTCTCCGCGATCGATCTCTGCCGGATAAATTCCGGGAGCGGGCTGCCGTCCGCCGCGAGCACTCGATCCCTTGGAAGCAGATTGATGGCGACGCCCGCCGCGACTGCTTCGCGTCCCAGCGGGCGCGGCAGCGCGGCCAGCCCCTCGCTGCGGATGCGGCGCTCCAGCATGCGGCACTTGAGCATGGCGGTGTAAAGAGCCACGAGCTTCCGATTGGAGATGAGCGGGAAGCCGGTCTCACCAGGCGGCTGGACGGCCGCCGGGGCGGGCCTGCGCTTGCGGGGAGTCATGGGGATGGAGAAACCTCTTGAGGATGCTGAGATTGTAAATCGGAGCGCACGCAGCTGCGCCTCGCCGCAAAGACATGGTCGCGCAGATGCGCCGGCTACGTCGAGTAATCGGCGTTGATGTGGATATATTCCGCGGTCAGGTCCGTGGTCCAGAAGACACAGGACCCCTGCCCCTGATGGAGCTCGATCGAAATCGTGAACTCATCCTGGCTCAGGTAAGCGTGCGCCGCGGCCTCATCGTATTCAGCCGCGCGGCCGCCGCTGCGGCAGATGGGCAGGTCGCCGAAGAGAATGTCGATGCGCGCCGGGTCGATCGCCGCGCCGGAGTAGCCGATCGCCGCCATCAGCCGGCCCCAGTTCGGATCGCATCCTGCCCACGCTGTTTTCACCAGCGGCGAGTGCGCAATCGCTTGGGCCACACGCAGAGCATCGGCGCCGGTGCGAGCCCCCGAGATCCGCAGCTCCACCACGTGCGAAACCCCTTCGCCGTCGGCGACGATCTGTTTGGCCAGCGAGGTGCACACCTGTGTGAGCGCGTCTTGAAAGGCCTTGTCGCCGCGGGCAACGCGGAGGCCGCTCGCGCCCGAGGCCAGCAGCAGAACTGTGTCGTTGGTCGAAGTATCGCCGTCGACGGAGATGCGGTTGAAGCTCGTCTCCATGGCCGGCTCAAGAAATGCGCGCAGAGCGCCGGGCTCGATGGCGGCATCGGTCAGCACGTACACCAGCATGGTCGCGTGGGGCGCAAGCTGCGGAAAAATCATTCCCGAGCCCTTGCCCAGCGCCGCGATGCGAATCTCGCCGTGCGCCTCGTCGGCGTTTCCTGTTTCCACCCGCGCAAACGCCGTCTTCTGAACTTTGTCTGTCGTCAGGATCGCCTGGGCCACCTGGAGAAAGTCGTCACACGCACTACCCAGCCGCGCCGCGAGCGCGGGCATGGCCGCTACAAGCTTTTCGACCGGCAGGGGCACGCCGATCACGCCCGTCGAGGAGGGAAACACCTCTTCGGGAGCGCAGCCAAACGCCTGGGCCGCGGCCGCGCACGTGGCCCGCGCAGCGTCCAGCCCCGCCTGGCCCGCGGCGCAGTTGGCGTTGCCCGCGTTGATGGCCACCACGCGCACCTTGCCGCCGGAGGCGCGCAGATTTTCCTTGTCCACGATCAGCGGCGCCGCTATCACGCGATTGGCCGTGAACGCCGCCGCCGCGCCGGCCGGCGCGTCCGCCGTAATGAGTGCAAAATCGGGCCGCCCGCTTGCCTTGATCCCGGCCATGGCGGCGCCGAACCGGAATCCGCGGGGAATCAGAAATGGAGTCGAGTTGCGCATACCGTCAATCCATCAATGTAGCAGGTGGGTTCGGGCAGGCAATTCTGCGCATGGGTTAATCTGAAATCCGTGAGCAGGGTGCGCACAAGAGGATCGGCCCCGCAGCCGGAGGTGCTTGAATCCGGCAGCGAATCTCCTTGCTCCGCGCCCCGCGCAGACTTTCTCGACCTGCGTCACGTCGACGTGGCGCGCGGCGAACGCGTGGTGTTGCACGACGTGAACCTGCATATCCGCACCGGCGAGCACGTGGCCATCCTCGGACCCAACGGCTGCGGCAAGTCCACGCTGATCCTCGCCATCACCTGCCAGCTCTATCCCATTGTGCGCCCGGGGATGCAGGTGCGCATTTTTGGCCGCGAGCGCTGGGACCTGACGGAGCTGCGCCGCCACTTCGGCGTCGTCGGCGCCGATCTACCCGGCGAGCGCACCGCCGTCACCACCGGCCTCGACGCCGTCATCGCCGG
>JASHUF010000115.1 GCA_030040175.1 Acidobacteriaceae bacterium | reverse complement strand
GCCACGGTCAGGTCGCCGCCGGTGAGGGCGCCGGCGATGAGAAACGTCCCCGCCTCGATGCGATCGGGATTGATGCGGTAGCGCGCGCCATGCAGGCTGGTAACGCCGCGAACGCGGATGGTCGAAGTGCCCGCGCCCTCAATCTGCGCGCCCATGGCGGTGAGCAGAGCGGCCAGGTCGCAGACTTCCGGCTCGCGGGCGCAGTTCTCCATCAGCGTTTCGCCTTCGGCCAGCACGGCAGCCATCAGCAGGTCCTCGGTGCCGGTGACGGTGATCTTGTCGAAGACGATGTGCGCGCCGCGTAACCTGTCGGCGCGGGCTTCAAGATACCCGTGCTCCTGCTGGATCTCCGCGCCCATCTTTTCGAGACCCTTGATGTGCAGATCGATGGGCCTTCCCCCGATGGCGCAGCCGCCGGGCATGGCTACGCGCGCCATCCCTGCGCGGGCGATGAGCGGGCCCAGCACCAGGGCGCTGGCGCGCATGGTTTTGACAATCTCGTACTTCGCCACCGGATCGGAGAGCGTGCGGCAGCTGAGGATGGTGCGGTCTTCGCGCAGGTCGACCTCTGCGCCCATCGAGGCCAGCAGCCGGCGCTCGGTTTCGATGTCGCGCACCTGGGGAATGTTCTCGAGCGTGACCGCGTCTTCGGTAAGAATTGCGGCGGCCATACAGGGCAGCGCCGAGTTCTTGGCCCCGGAGACGTGGAGGACGCCGGTGAGCGGATTGCCGCCGCGAATGACGAATCTATCCATATTGGAGCTGGGCTGTCTGCAAAAACGAAAGGGGAAAGCCGCCCTTGGAAAGCCCGGTCCGGCCTGCTTCCGAGTTTCAGTGTAAATGTGGAGAGCTCTTTCCCGGGCCTGCGCAGACACAGCCTCGCACGCAAAAAAGAACGGGCGCCGCACCCTGTACTCGCGACGCCCCCAAAAACCCTCTGGAAAATTCAGTTCCGTGTTACCGCGCCTGAATCCATGGCGCCCGTGGGCTGCACATCCGGAGCGGGCTGAGCCTGATCCGGCTGAGCTGTTGCGGCCGGCGCGCCCTGCGCCGCCGGCGGCGCCACGGCCAGGTTCAGGGGCTCGTTCAGCGAGAAGAGCAGCACCGCGCCCGGCTCCAGCGTGGCCTGCGGATGATTCACGAGCAGGTGCACCGTAACCGCCCCTGCGCCCACCAGGGTTCCCGCCAGCGCGCCCGCAGGTCCGCCCAGAACGCCTCCGGCGATGACGCCCGCGCCCACGGCGCCGCCGTATTCAATGCCGTCTTTCTTCAGGCGCGAGCCCGGTGAGATGGTGCCCTCGCCGCCCACGCGGGCATTCGAGTCCGGCGCGCCGGTGGTTTGCGCATAGAGATGATAGCGGGAGCCGTCGGGCAGGATCACCGTCTCCGGCCGCAGCAGCATGGAGCCGTGGCCGCCGAGATGGCCGGTGGAAACATCCACCACGCTGCCGTCGATTTCGGCTCCGGCGGGAATCAGAATTTCATTGTCGCGAAAAACATCGCTGGCGACGCGGCAGCGGAAGGTGTCGCCGGGGTGCTCGTAAGCGGTTGAAAGCCGGTCAAGCAACCGGGCGCGTATCTCGGTTCCGGGGGCGAGCATGCCCGGCGGCAGCGGAGCCGGATGGACAATGTCGCCGTCCGGATCGGTCCCTTCGGCGCGCTCATTCAGTTCGGGCTGCGAACCACCGCTGGGCGCAACCTGCACGATGCCGTCGTCAGTGCCGTTCACGAGGTTTTGCGCGGAGGCGGGCGTTGCAGGTTGTTGCATGGGGGAGGGCTGAGTGGAAGCAAGTCTCGACGGGGACGGTTTGGCCGGCGGCGCAACCGGCTGCTGCGTCTCGTCGATGATGCCTGTGTCCGGGGGAGGGTTCGATGTTCCGCTATACGGATTTGGCTGCGCGCTCTGCGCCGCAAGCGCGGCGGCCGCGAGCAAAAACAGGGCGTACACGAAAACAGGGCGACTCATCCTGGACTCCTTTGCGGAATTCCTGTGAGGGGAACCACGAGGAGGGCGCAAGATCCCCTACCCTTTGAGACCCGAATCCGCAAAAAAGGTTGTGCGCACGCTCAAATTCCCGGCGTGCGGCGCAAAATGCCTCACCCTCAGGCTAACGCGGGCGCAGAACGCGCGCAGCACCGCAAGCGGGTCCGCGTGCCTTCCGCGCTACGAATCGAGAAAGTTACCCCCGGCGAGAGCCGGCTCGGATGGGGAAAGCGCCGCGCTCGCCGTCGCCGCCGGCGCTCCGTTTCAGGCAGGCCCGGTTTGTTAGAATCCAGGGGGAATATCGCATTTTTCTCGAGCAGTTTCGCACGCGCAGGAGATTAACCGGGTGCATGAGCTCCTGAGCACCATCCAAAGTGCCGCCGGAGAAACCCTTGCCGTTGATCGCCGGCCAGGATTGCATGCTCGGCTACTGCACCGCATCATGAGGAGCGCTATGACTGAAATTGTTTCCATCCGCGCCCGCGAGGTTCTGGATTCGCGCGGAAATCCCACCGTGGAAGCGGACGTTTTTCTGGAGGGCGGCGCCATGGGCCGCGCCATTGTGCCTTCGGGGGCTTCCACCGGCGAGCATGAGGCCGTAGAGCTGCGCGACGGCGACAAGAGCCACTACCTGGGCAAGGGCGTGCTCCAGGCCGTGGCCAACGTGGAGACGGTGATTGCGCCCGAGCTCGAAGGGATGGATGCGGCCAATCAAAGACTCATTGACCAGACCATGATCGCGCTCGACGGCTCGCCCAACAAGGGCAAGCTGGGCGCAAACGCCATCCTCGCCGTTTCCATGGCCGTCTCGCGCGCGGTCGCGGAGACCTTGGAGATCCCTCTCTACCGCTACCTGGGCGGCGTCAACGCGAGCATTCTGCCTACGCCCATGCTCAACGTGCTCAACGGAGGCGCCCACGCCGATTCGAACGTGGATTTTCAGGAGTTCATGATCATGCCCGTGGGCGCTTCCGCGTTCAGTGAGGCGTTGCGCTGGGCCGCGGAGA
>JASHUF010000114.1 GCA_030040175.1 Acidobacteriaceae bacterium | reverse complement strand
CGTCGATCTTCTTCTCCCATTGCGCTTCGCCGTTCAAAGCCCCCAGCGCCGAGCCGCGCACCACCGGCACGTCGTCGCCCGGGAACTGGTACTTGGTCAACAGCTCGCGTACTTCCATCTCCACCAGGTCGATCAGCTCCGCATCCTCGACCGCGTCGCACTTGTTCAGGAACACGACGATGTAAGGCACGCCCACTTGGCGCGCCAAGAGCACGTGCTCCTTGGTCTGCGGCATGGGGCCGTCGGTGGCCGCGACCACAAGAATCGCGCCATCCATCTGCGCCGCCCCCGTGATCATGTTCTTGATGTAGTCGGCGTGGCCGGGGCAGTCGACGTGCGCGTAGTGCCGGTTCGCCGTCTCGTATTCGACGTGCGCCGTCGCAATCGTGATGCCGCGCTCCCGCTCCTCGGGCGCGTTGTCGATCGAGTCGAACGACCGGAACTGGATCTTGGGGTTGTGCTTGGACAACACCTTGGTGATCGCCGCCGTCAGCGTCGTCTTGCCGTGATCGATGTGACCGATCGTCCCTACATTCACGTGCGGCTTCGAACGATCAAATTTTTCCTTCGCCATGGTTCTCTTCCCCTCGTAACTGCTATGCCGTTTCCGAAAAGGGGCGCCGGCATTCCGGCTCCAGCCCCCAAAAATCAGCTGCTAGCTGCTAGCTGCTAGCCTCTAGCTCATCCCGCTCCAGCCAAGGCCGTTCGCCTCACCGCAAATCAGCTAATAGCTAAAAGCTAAGAGCTGGTAGCTGCTCTTCAGTAATACGCGTACACCTTCAAATACCGCTGCCGCAGCTCGACGGGCACTTTTTCCACCAGCCGCAGATAGCGCTCGCGCGTCAGGCCCTGATCGGAGACCGGCAGCGCCGCGTAGAGCCCGGCCGCCTCATTGCCCAACAAACCGCGGCGCAAAATCTCTTCGTAATCGCGCACCCGCAGCCCGGCCTTGCTTACCCGGCTGAGAAAGACCTCGACGTCGCGCGCATCGAAGGCGGCATCGATGAGCGCGTGCAGGCGCTTGTAGCTCTGTTCATCCCGGACCGCGATCGCCGCCTGCTCGAACATCGTGAAAACAGCTCCTAGCCTCGTGAAAACAGCTTCTAGCTTCTAGCCACTAGCTCGATCCTGCTCGCCTCAGCCTCCCGGCCTCTTTCGCCAAAGGACCACTAGAAGCTAGGAGCTAATGGCTAGCCGCTGCTCCTTGGAGCGGGAGACGGGGATCGAACCCGCGACCAACAGCTTGGAAGGCTGTGACTCTACCACTGAGTTACTCCCGCCCGACTACAGCCTCCAGCTCCTAGCCGCTAGCTGTTAGCCCTATCCTGCCTGCGCTCGCCGCATTGGCTTGATCCACCCGAACACGAGCTAGAAGCTAAGAGCTAGCAGCTAGAAGCTGCATTTCTGGAGCTGATGACCAGGATTGAACTGGTGACCTCTCCCTTACCAAGGGAGTGCTCTACCAACTGAGCTACATCAGCCCGTAAAACCAGCTTTCAGCTTTCAGCTCTCAGCTTTCAGCTTCATTCTGCCGGTGTGAGCCACATCGGCTCCTTCCGGCGATGTCAAGCTAGTGGCTAACAGCTAAGAGCTAGCAGCTGTCCTTCTCCCCAGCGCGGCGAATCCGCTCTGCCTGCCGGGCCAATATCGTGCGCAATGCGAAACCGCCGATGACGATGAGCGGAACCAGCCTCAACTCCACCGGCCTGCCGAGGACGACGACCTTGCCCGCGTCCATAGTGAACCAAACCAACGCCGCCAGAAGCGCGTAGAGCGCCAGGGCCAGCGGATAGCGCTTGTCAAGACCTGAATCAAAGCGCTGCAACTCTCCGATCTCCGAACCGGCCCCTGCTTCCGCCCGCGATTCGACGATCCGCGGCTTGGGGAGCGCAGTCTCGCGCATGGGGCACCTCAAAACCTCTGGTGCACAGGGGAGGATTCGAACCTCCGTAGCTCGCAAGGAGCGGCAGATTTACAGTCTGCTGCCATTAACCGCTCGGCCACCTGTGCACAGCCGCCCAGCAAGCAACGCGCGCCTGCTGGGAATCCCGAATCCGCCCTGCCGGCAAAAAAGACGCGCCGCGGGCAACCAACACCCCTGCCTTCGCCTGCTCCCGGCATGAAGACCGCTCCCGAGCATTACCTCCCTTCCGGAGAATCCTCCGGCATTGGGGAGCCTGCGCCTGAAGTGGGGGTCACCGCGAAGGACAGGCCCGGCGCCTCGAAAACCGGTTCGCCGGTCGACTTACCATGCTTGACTTACCGCGCTTGAATTACCACGCTCGCCTTACTGCACTGGCCGTACCCCGGGGACCGGTGACGGATTTTCTGTATGGAGCTGGCGAAGGGATTTGAACCCCCGACCCTCTGATTACAAATCAGATGCTCTACCAGCTGAGCTACGCCAGCCTGTGCGCGCAGCGAACGGCTGCGAACACCCCCGAAAACCCTTCCGAAAACCCCGATGCACGCGCAGACACACGACACCTCCGCACGTACTACGGCACAGAAATCAAGGTTAGCACACCGCCGGGAGCGGAGCAAACCACACGTTTTCCGTGCACCGAGCGCATTCCCACAAGAAATTTGGGCTTGACACGGGCGAATTGTCCGGTGGAACCTTTGGTGATACCCAATTCTCTTTCAAGGTGGCTTATGGCACGAGGCAAGTCTGTCTCCAGCTGTGTGGCAGGGCTGGTGCTCCTGGCGGGGGCCCTCGCTGAACCCCTCCTTTCTCAAGCTCCTCCCGCAGCCCAAGCTCCTCCCACAGCCCAAGCTCCTCCCGCCGGGCGCAGGCCGCGCGTGGCGGTGATGGATTTTGACTACGGGACGGTGCAGACCGCGGTCTCCGCCGTCTTCGGAACCAACGTCGATATCGGCAAGGGCATGCAGCAGTTGCTGGTAACCGACCTGGTGAAGGACGGGAACTTCTCCGTCATCGAGCGCGCGGCGCTGGACAAGGTGCTGAACGAGCAGAACTTCTCCAACTCCAACCGCGCCGACCCCAACAGCGCGGCCAAGATCGGCAAGCTGCTGGGGGTGGACGCCATCGTTCTGGGCACCATTACCGAGTTCGGCAATGAGACCAAGAACCAGGGAGTGGGCGGCGGAGGGGGAGCCGGCTGGACGGGCGCTATCGGCGGTTTTCACCATTCGAAGTCGGCCGCCAACGTCTCCATAACCGCGCGCGTGATCAACATCGATACCGGCGAGATCATGGCCACGGCCGATGGCGACGGCACGTCGTCGCGCTCCAGTACGGGCCTGGGCGGCGGAGGCGGCAACTGGAACGGCCATGGCGGCGGCGCGGTCGACTTCGGCTCCAGCGATTTTCAGAATACGATCATCGGCGAAGCCACCAAGGCGGCAGTCGATCAACTGGCGACAAATCTCGACGCGCAGGCCGCGAAGGTGCCCGTACGCACCATCGTGGTGGAAGGCGTGGTGGCCGCGGTCGACAGCGGGCAGGTGATTTTGAATGTGGGCGCCAAGGCCGGCGTGAAGGTGGGCGACCAGTTCAACGTGCTGCGCGTGACCCGCGAGATCAAGGACCCGACCACGGGCGCGGTGCTGCGCCGGCTCACCAACACGATCGGCGTGGTGAAGGCGACGGATGTGGACGATGTTTCCGCCATCTGCTCGCCGGTTTCGGGCACGGATTTCAAAGTGGGCGACATGGTGAAGACGACGACGCAATAGGTTTTCGATAGATAAACTGCGCTGACGCGAATGCCCGCCGTAATTGCGGCGGGCATCGTGTTTGTGTCGCTGTTTGCGCTTACTGGCCCAAGAACTGCTCCAGCTTGCGCAGCTCTTCGTTGGCCTTATCCATGGAATCGCGGGCGGTATCGAGGTCGTGGTCGTTGAGGGCGCGGTCGGCTTCGCGCAGGTCATTGTTCATGCGGTTCCACGCAGCCGCCATGTCGCCGCGCAGATCATAGCCCTGCGCCTGCTGCTGGCGGCGCAACGAGTCGAGCTCGCTGGATACGGTCTGGCTGCGTGCGTCCAGATCCATAAAGCGGTCGCGCTCGTGGCGAATCTCCTCGGCCGAAGGCCCCGGCGGCGGCGCGGGCGCGACGGGAGACACGACTTCCTGCGCCGGCGGAACGGCTTGAGGGGAAGCAGCGTCAGGCGAGCCGGCGTTGGGGTAAGGATGCCGCACCGGCTTTGCGGCGGTTTCTCCGGGGCCGGGATTCGTCGCGGCGGGCTGAGCGGAGCTCAGGGAGTTGGCTGGGCTCGCGCTCGGCGCGGCTTCGGCCGGCTGCGGCGCCGGTGTGGTCGCCGCAGGCGCGGAGTTCGCGGCCACCTGC
>JASHUF010000113.1 GCA_030040175.1 Acidobacteriaceae bacterium | reverse complement strand
ATATCGCTGCGCGCGTTGAGCAGGCCGGTCTCGCCACCCGCGCCGATTTTCTCCAGGCCGCCGCCCAACAGGTTAGCCTTGTTGCCGATCTCGATCCCCAGGCAAAATCGCTCGAGGGCTACCTGTTCCCGGATACCTACCGCTTCTCGCCGACGGCCGGGGCGGCGCAGATTGTCACGGCCATGGTGCACCGCTTCCGGACCGTCGCCGCGGAGCTGGGACTTGAGAACAACGTGCACCAGGTGGTCACCATCGCCTCCCTGGTTGAGAAGGAAACCGCGGCCGACGCCGACCGGCCGCTGGTGGCCAGTGTTTTCTTGAACCGTCTGAAGAAAAACATGCCCCTCGAAACCGACCCCTCGGTAATCTACGGACTGGAGCTTGCCGGGCTCTGGCGGGGCGCCATCTACCAGAGCGATCTCACCCGCGACACCGCTTACAACACCTATCTTCATCCCGGCCTGCCGCCCGGACCCGTAGCCAACCCCGGCATCGCCTCCCTGCGCGCAGCCCTCTATCCCGCCAGTACCAATTATCTCTACTTCGTTGCCGCCGGCAGCGACGCCCAGGGCCACTCTCTGTTCGCAGCCACCCTCGACGAGCACAAGCGCAACGTGTCCGGCTACCGCCGCGCCATGCGCAAGACGGGTACGCCATGAGAGCCGTCCGCCGCGCTTTCTCGTCTGTCCTGCTGGCCGCGCCGCTCCTCGTCGCCGGCTGCTCCCTGCTGCCCAGCACGCGCAAGCTGCCCGTCCCCAAAGCGCCTGCCATCGTCCAGACCGCCGATCCCGGCCAGCTCGTCGCCCAGCTTAATCAGCGCTGGGATGCGCTCCAGACTCTCAACGCCAAGGTGACCATCCAGGCCAGCCAGCAAAACGCCGCTCAGGGCCTGGAAACGACAGAGCCCACATTTCCCGCCGTGATTCTGCTGCGCAAGCCGGAGATGCTCCGCGTCTACGGCCGCGTCCCGGTGCTGGGAACACCCATGTTCGATATGGCCAGCGACGGCAAGCGCTTCACCACTTACATCCCTTCGCGCAAGCAGGCGCTCACCGGCTCGAATGCGCTCGCGAAGAAATCCGCCAACCCCCTCGAAAACCTCCGCCCCGGCTTCTTCTTTGACGCCATGGTCGTGAAAGGCCTGGGGCCGGACGACTTTTACTCCGTCACCTCGGACTCCGAAACTATCGAGGATCCCGCCGAGAAGCACCTGCTGCTCCGGCCCGAGTATGTTCTCAACATTCTTCATCAGAAGTCGGGTAGCCACGAGGTCAAAACTGCACGCGAAGTTATTTTTAATCGTACGGACCTGCTTCCCTACGAGCAGGACGTCTACTCCGGCGACGGCCAGGTGGAGACGCAGGTCCTCTATTCCGGCTACCGCGACTTCGACGGCATACAATACCCGTCCACCATCACCATCAAGCGCCCCATCGAGGGCATCCAGTTCGTCCTTACCGTTTTAAGTGTCAATCAGAATCAGAATCTCAAGGACGATCAGTTCGTGGTCAGCTATCCCGCGGACACCCAGGTCAAAAACCTCGACTGACACCGGCTTCCCGGCTCGCTTCCGGGAAGAATCGCCGCTCCGTGCGGGCTTCTCCCCGCATTCTTCAAAGGGATGCAAGGGCGCGAAGCAGCGTCGATTCTGCTTGCTCGCCGATTCGCCGACTTGCTGCCTCGCCCGCTTACTGTGGAGCGGGCGGCGGCGTTCCCTCGGGGCCGCGCCGTTGCCCCGGCTGCATGGCGCCCATGTCGCCCACGCTGGTGGCTGTAAACACCCCTCCGTTCACCGCTCCATCCACGCGCACGGTATCGCCCACCTGGATGTCGGCCAGCGTGATCGGGTCGCGCCGCCGGCGGAAGGTCGTATTTTCGTCGGCCACAAAGCTATGCGGCTGGTTATCCAGCGCGCCCACCAGCGTCACCTTCACGCCGTCGATCGCCGTCACTTTCCCCATCAGCCAGGTCTTGCCGAAGTTTGCCTCCATCTCTTCCATCTGCTTGGCGCGCTCGGGATCCACCAGCGCCACCGACGTGGCGCCCACCGACTTCGCCGTCGCGTCCACCTCGCCGCGCGCCTCGATCACGTCGCCCACCTTGATATCCGTGGCCTTGATCTCCTGCGGAGGGTTTCCCCCATAGCCCGTGCCGCGGCCCTGGCGATACCCCTGCCCGCTGTCTTCACCGCTGCCCGCACCATTGCCGGCGCCGTTTCCTTCGCCCTCTCCGCGGCGCATGTCGGCCGGCATCTTCACGAAGCGCGTGTTGCCGCTGAACTGAACCGTGTACGTATCGCCCAGAAAGGTCTTGATCGCGAAGTGATCCGCCGCCGCTTCGGTCACCGTCCCCGCCACGCCGCGGCCCATCATGCCCATGCCCCCGAACCCGCCCCGTCCGCCGCGCGGGCCGTTTCCTGCGCCGGGCCCGGCATTCTCCCCGCTCGCCGATTGCGCATTCGAGTCCGAATTCGAATTCTGGGCCGCGCCGGCGGCAGACAGCACCAGCGCAAGGAGAAACACAAGGGCAACGCTGCTCTTCATGATTTCGCTCCCGGTCTGCGCTCGCCGGAGCCTGACCTTATCCCCAGGGACAAGCCCTCCGGCCGCACTGCACTCATAGACGCTGGAATCCCGGCATCGGACGACGCACTCCGGCTGCGGGCTCAAGCCCCCCAAGGCGGGTTCGGATCTTCGAAATCGATTAGCGGGATTGCGCGGGTTTTGCGGTTTTCTGCGAGGCGAGCAGCAGCTTGAAATCCGGATTATCGCGCAGGCTGGCGAAGGCCAGGTCTGACGCTACCTTCTTGGGGGTGGTATATCCCTCGTCCATCGCCATGCGCAGATACTGGAGGGCGCAAGCGGTTTGCCCCACCCGGACGCAACCAACCGCCATGTAATAGTTCATTACTCCCCGCTGCTGCACTGACGTGGGGTTCTGCACCTGGGGGCTGTTGCGGTCCTCGAAGATTTGCGGATCGACGGCCAGCGCCTGTTCGTACATCTCCCAGCCGCGATTGTACTTGTGCTGGCTCAAGAGGTTCGTGCCCAGGTTCTTGAGAACAAGCGCCGACTTCGGATCCAGCTTCAAGGCCTTCTTATAATATTTCTCAGCCTGCCCGTATTCCTTCACTGAGTCGTATATGGTGCCCAGATTGTTCAGCACATCGGCGTTTTTGGGGTCCAGTTCAAGCGACTCCTTGTAGCAGCGGGTCGCATCTCTCAAATTAAACATCATTTGATAGGCGATCCCCATCTTATTCAAGACGGCCGCCGACGGCGGCGCCTTGGCGTAGGCGGCCAAGGCAGCCTGATACCTTTGATGGATGGTGAGTGTGTCCCCCAGTTCTTCAGGTGTGGGGGGCGGACTCAAAACCGGCCCCGCCTTCGCGGCCATGGGAGCCGGCGGAGCCTGAGCGGGAACCGGCCCTGGAGCCTGCACCGGAACGGGAGCCTGAGCCTGCGGGGGAGTCTGGTCCAGGAATGCAATCTGGGCACGCACCGGATTTGGCGCAGCCAACTGGACTGAAATCAGTCCCATGACCAGCACCGAGCCGGATTCGACCAGCCTGAACATGACTCCTCCCGGTTTCCCGTCGCGGAGCCGGCGAGGGGGCGAAGGGAAGACCGATTGTGGAAATCGTTCGAGAAAATTAAAGCACCAAAAGTCGGCCAAGTGAAGTGAGGGAGCGATAAATTTTCCCCAACGTACCGTGAAGGGAAGCGGGCACGGCGTTTACCTGGGTATAAACCCTTGATCCGTCGGGAGGTCCTGAAAGATATGAAATCAGCGGCGATCCCTGAAGCCGTGGCCGGGCTGAGCGAGCGGTTGGGCGCGGTTCGCCGCAAGACCCTCGAGCTCTGCGCGCCCCTCACGCCGGAGGACATGATGGTGCAATCGTGTCCTGAAGCCTCGCCGGCCAAGTGGCACCTTGCTCACACCTCCTGGTTCTTCGAGTCCTTTATCCTGCGCCAATACCTTCCCGGCTATCGCCCCTTTCACTCCGACTTCCAATGGCTCTTCAACAGTTACTACGAGGGCTATTCGGCCTTCCCGGAGAAAAAGCTGCGCTCCTCGTTCTCGCGTCCAGCGCTCGACGAAATCCTGAACTACCGTGCGCATGTCGATGACGCCATCGAGCGTCTGCTTGAGTCCGGCGCCGAACCGGAAGCGCTCAAGCGCATTGAGCTCGGCGCGAACCACGAGGAGCAGCACCAGGAGCTCCTGCTCACCGACATCCTGCACGCCTTTTTCACCAATCCGCTGCGCCCTTCGTACATCAAGGCAAGGGAACAGGGAACAGGGATCAGGGATCAGGACCGGCCGCTTCAATTCCGGCAGTTTGAAAGCGGTCTACGCCAGGTCGGTTACTCGGGAAACGGCTTTTGTTTCGACAACGAGCTGGCCCGCCACCAGGTCTGGCTGGAGCCTTACGCCCTGAGCCATCGCCTCGTCACCTGCGGCGAGTATCTCGCCTTCATGGCCGATGGCGGCTATCGCCGGCCGGAGCTCTGGCTCTCTGCCGGCTGGGACGCGGTCAAGAACAACGGCTGGCGCGCCCCGCTCTACTGGACAAACGACGACCCCGGGGAAAGCCCCGGCGACACCGGCTGGAGCGTCTTCACGCTCCGCGGATTCATTCCACTCGAAGAGCGCATGGATGCGCCCGTAAGCCAGGTGAGCTACTACGAGGCCGATGCCTATGCGCGCTGGGCCGGTTGCCGGCTGCCCACCGAGTTCGAGTGGGAGGCGGCGAGCGAAGACGCGCCCGCCCGAGACACATTGATCGCCTGCAACTTCCTCGAATCGGGTGCGCCGGCGCCCTCCCCAGCCTCGGAGCCACTCCAAGACCAGAACGCCACGAAGTGGTCTGGGGATTGCTGGCAGTGGACCGCGAGCGCTTACCTGCCCTATCCCGGATTCAAGCCGCTCGCGGGCGCACTCGGCGAGTACAACGGAAAATTCATGAGCGGCCAGATGGTCCTGCGCGGAGGCTCCTGCCTTACGCCGCGGCGCCACATCCGCCCGAGCTACCGCAATTTCTTCCCGCCGGAGACGCGCTGGCAGTTTTCCGGCATCCGCCTGGCGCAATAACCCATCCCCGCAATTTCCCCAGGCGGAATTCCTGCTACGAACCTCAACCGGCTGCATCCAAAAACGAAGCATGGCTCTCGCGATTCCCGTTGCAACAGAGACTCTTGCCGGTGAGAAGCTGGCTCGCGCCGTGCGCGCCGGCCTCGCCTCCGCGCCGCGGCATCTGCCGCCCTGGCTTCTTTACGACGAAGCCGGCTCCCGGCTCTTCGAGGAGATCACGGAGCTGCCCGAATACTACCTCACCCGCACGGAGCACTCGATCCTCGCCCGCCACGCCGGCGAAATTCTTGCCGTCGCCTCGGCTGGGGAGCGTCTGCGCATCACGGAGCTGGGCGCGGGCTCAGCCGCCAAAACGCGTCTCCTGCTGGCGCCAGCCGTCGCGCGGCAGGGCTCCGTGCTCTACGAGCCCATTGACATCTCCATGACCGCGCTTCTGGTGGCGCAGGCGCGCATCGAGCGTGACGTTCCGGGCGCGCGCGTGCGCCCCCTGGCCACGGACTACACCAACGGCTTCGCCCTCGATCCCGCCGCTCCCCGCGAGCGCCGGCTGTTGCTTTACATCGGTTCGAGCATCGGCAACTTCGAGCCCGCGGAGTCGGCGCGCCTTGTGCGTAAGCTGCGCACCCAGCTTGAGCCCGGTGACAGCCTTCTTCTCGGCGTCGATCTGGTGAAAGATGCGTCCACACTTCTCCGCGCCTACGACGATGCCGCAGGCGTGACCGCCGATTTCAACAAGAACGTGTTGACTCGCCTCAACCGCGAGCTCGGCGCCGACTTCGACCCTGCGGCCTTTGCCCATCGCGCCCGCTGGGATCCCATCCACTCCCGCATCGAGATGCATCTCGAAAGCGTCTGCGCCCAGCGCGTGCGCCTCGCGGCCCTCGATCTGACCGTGAATTTTTGCTGCGGCGAGACCATCCACACCGAAAACAGCTACAAGTACAGGCAGGGCCAGGCCCAGGAGATGCTCGTCCGCGCCGGCTTTGCACCCGCCGCTTGCTGGACTGACACGCGCGGCTGGTACGCCGTCTGCCTCGGCGTCGCGGGTTGAAGTTCGCTCGTCCCGTTACGCAACGCGCGGTCCGGCGAGAATATTGAAATAGGACGCCACTATTGATCGAGCCTGCCTGATCCCTGTTCCCTGACCCCTGACCCCTACTTCGGCGCCGCGATCCGCACCAGCAGAATGTCGTGTGACCCGATCTCGAGCGGCATCCCGTCGGCGAGCGTCATGGTCTCCCCCGTCCAAAGATTCCTCGCCTCGAGCGGCCCGTGCAATCCCAGCCGCGCAAGATCGAGGTGAAACGGATGCGTCGAGTATCGCGCGCTGCCCGCGTTCACCAGCGCAACGGCGAGCGCGCCGCCGGCGAGATGCCGCGTCCATACATCCACCTCGCCTTCGGAGTAAGCGCGCGTGGCCTCGCGGCACAGCCGGTCCTGGTCGATTGCGATCACCTCGCGGTTAGTCAGAATGGCCTTCACCTCCGGCTTCATATTCGGCAGGTCGTTGCCGGCGAGCAACGGCGCCGCCAGCATGGCCCACATGGAGAAATGCGTGCGGTCCTCGGCCAGCGTGAGCTTCCCGTTGCCCACCTCCAGCATGTCGGGATCGTTCCAGTGCCCCGGCCCCGCGTACTTCCCGAGGCCCGCCTGCGCATTCAGGATTGCGTAAATGCTGTTCCAGTTGGCCTGGATGTCGCCCGTCGTGCGCCACAGGTTCGCGCCCACGCTCGGCCCCCACTCCCACACCGCATCCCATCCGTACTGGCAGAGCGAGTAGACGATCGGGCGCCCCGTGGCCTTGAGCGCCGCGTCCATCTTCTTGTACGCAGCAATCATCAGCCGCATCTGCTCGGCCCTGTCGCCCGGCGCCTGCTTCTCCATCACCGCCGGGATAAAGCTGCACAGGTCGTACTTCAGGTAATCGACTCCCCATGAGGCATAGAGCTGCGCGTCCTGCACCTCGTGGTCCAGCGAAGCCGCGTAGCCGGCGCAGGTCTTCGGTCCCGGCGACGAATAGATGCCCAGCTTCAATCCCTTCGCGTGCACATAGTCGGCCAGCGCCTTCATGTCGGGAAACTTTTCATTGGAGTGCAGCACGCCGTTCGCGTCCCGCTCGCCTTCCCAGGTGTCGTCGATATTGATGTACTCGTAGCCCGCGTCCTTCATTCCCGTGGCCACCATCTGGTCGGCCGCATTGCGGACATCCTGATCCGTCACTCTTCCCTCAAAAAAGTTCCAGCTGTTCCAGCCCATCGGCGGTGTCAGCGCGACTGCCTGAGATGGTGCAAGGCGATGGATCTGCTTGTGCGAAGCAGAGGAAGGCGCGGTCTGCGCCCTCGCGGTAAACGTTATCAAAGCCAGCAATACTAGCCACGCTGAAATACGTACTCGCATGGGCAAAATCCTCCTCAAACCTTTTCGAGTGGAATACTACGCTGCCCGCCCCCATTCGGCAATGGCCCGCGCCCCGTCTTGCCCGGTTCCCGCTTACGGCCTTTGTCCCGGAACCTCTTTCTGCTTCGGACCCAGCAGGAACTGGACCCCAAGGTACGCAATCCAGCTCGGCTCGCCATTCTCGGGCGTCACCGCCTGCAGCGCGCGCCCGCCCATGAACAAAAGCCGGATGTGATTGGCGCGGTCGAGCGACCGCCTTCCCCCCACATCCAGCGTAAACGCACGCTGCTTGGGTTGGTTCCCGATCCGGTTGATCGCCTGCAGATCGTAGAGCTCGCCGTAGAGCTCGAACGCATCGTTGAACTCGCGCCCGGCAATCAGCCCGCGCCCCCACTGGTCGGGTTCATTCGCGTTCCCGATCCATCGGCCCACTTCGCCGTTCAAACTGATGGGCCCGATCTTCGCCGTCATCTCCATCGGGAGATAATATTGCGGACCCGCCTCCACAATCCCGCGCCGCACGGAGCTGGTAGGGTTGTTGATCGAGGCCTGGGGATAAAACCCGAGCGAGAATTTCATGTTTTCGTCGCTCGGCGGCTCGCCCGCCGTGTGGCGCTCGTAGGGCCGCATTTTGATCCCCAGCAGCGACTCGCCCAGTCCTACGCCGGTCGAGTCATTCGCATTCGTCCCCGCGGCCAGCGGCAGCTCGTACTTGAGCTGAATCCGGTTGCCCCAGCCGTAGTTCATGTCGGCGTCGGGAATCTCATAGTAGGACTGCCCGGGATTGTGATTCGCAATCCACCCGAAGTTGATCTCCCAGTGATGATTGCCCGGCGTTCCCGGATCGTCGGTGATAAACGGAGGTCCTCCCTGCGCGCGCGCTTTCGAGGCGCTGAACAATGCAGCAAGCAGGAAGAAAAGTAAAAGCAGGCGGCGCATGGGCAATGCTTATGCCCAAGGTAGCACGCGCCGCTCTACGCGCCCTTCCTCCGGCGCGCCGGCTACAGCGGTTTCAGAGTTGCTGTATTCCGAAGCCCGCAACGCGAAGCGGCTTTTTCCTAAAGAAGAAGCCACCCCGCACAATGTGGGAAATAGCGAATTTAACTCTGAGACCGCTGCAGCGCGTCCGGCAACAGGATCAGCAGTGTGCCTGCGATCCACAGGAAATGTCCAAGGAGCGGCGTCAGCGTCTCCACTGCGAAAAAAGTCCACGTCGCCGCCATGCACAAAATCACCAGCACGCCCGCGATCCGCCGTACCACCAGCGCTCTCCGCCAGAAGCTCAGCGCCAGGTCGATCAGGATCAGCAGGTTGATCCATCCGCTCATCGCCGCCAGGCAAGCCGTGATGGGAGGCGCGCCTTTGACGGCCTTGCCGAACAGCGCCATGTTCAGGTTCAGGGCCACGGAGGCGCATTTCCATCCCGGGAACACAGCCGACGCCGGATCGCCGGCCGCGCCGTTGCGCACCGCGGGAAGAAAGAACGCCCAAACGAAGATGGAGAGGCCCACAACCCGGCTGGCCATCACGCCCCAGCGCACGCCGCCGCTCCTGTTCTTCATCGTGTTTTCTACCGGCATCCTCGCGTCCATCCTGTCTTGTTTTCTTTGCGCTCGCGCGCCAAGGCGCGCAAACAGCATCATAGCCGACACCGGTCGCGCAGCAAACGCATCCCGGAGGGATGCGAGGAAAATAGCCCAGCCCGGGGTCCCCGGCGAGCGATCTTTGCTCGCCGGGGTGGCAGGATGGAGTCCGTCGCCCGCGACCGCGGAGCGGCGGACGGAATCCCGGGAATCGCGCACAGGAATGAATTCGGGAGCCCCGGAGGGGCGATGGAACCGAGCCAACGACCCTCCAAAGTGAAGGCATATTCAGCGCTTAATAGAAACGGCCGCTCACGCCAGATGTTTCTTGAGGAACGCGAGCGACCGCGCGCGCGCCTCTTTGGCCGCCGCGGCGTTGTAGCTCCCGCGCGCATCGCAGTTGAAGCCGTGGCCCGCATCGTACCAGTAAACCTCCACCTCGGGATGCGCCGCCCGCACCTTTTCCACTGACTCGGCGGGAATGTGCGCGTCCTCTTTGCCGAAATGCAGCATGACGGGGCAGGTGGGCTCCTCGTCGGCGTATTTCGCAATCATGCCGCCATAGTAGCCCGCCGCCGCTGTGGGCCGCAGCCGCGTGGCGGCGAGCCACGCCAGCGTTCCGCCGTAACAATAGCCGATTACGCCTACGTTCTTGGCCGTAGCGTTGGCCGCGTACTCTACGGCCGCCTGCACATCGGTCAGGGCATGTTCAAGATCGATCTTGGGCATCAGGTTCCGCGCCGTCTCCAGGTCCGCGCCCTGGTAGCCCAACTCGATGCCCGGCTCAATGCGGTCAAAAAGCGCCGGCGCCACGGCCAGGAATCCATCCTTGGCGTAGCCGTCGGCCACGGAGCGGATGTGCGCGTTCACGCCGAAGATCTCCTGCACCACCACCAGCGCCGCCGCCGGCTCGCCCGCCGGCAGGGCCACATACGCGCCCAACTGGTGGCCGTCGGCCGCGCGCAGCTTCACGTATTCGCTCATCCCCCCTCCCCCGTTCGCTGTAGCCAAACCAGAGTTGCTGTCTACCAAAGCCAAAACCGCTGAACCGGCGCGACCAGCAGGGAGCGACGACCTGGGGCCCGTTCGCACCTACTCCGGTTTTGCCGTAATCAGTATCGCCTGCCCGGCCAAGGCTTTCAATGAAATCGGGAACGCGCGCATCGCGGTGTACACGTCCGCCTGGGTGCTGGGATGCAAATCGGCTCAAGGGCAGATCAATGGGAGAAGAAAACGCGCGGGGGCGCCGGCAGCAGGGGCCGTTTGCGGAGAATGGACGTGCGGTCACTTTTCACGACCGCGCGTGCGCGACACGGGTATTCTCTAATTCAGGTGTGGGGACGCGAGCGGCGGCCGGTGCGTGCCCAACTCCTCGCGCACCAGCGTCAAGCCCAGAATGCAGCGCTCGAATCCGTCGGCCAGCCGGGCAAACAGCGGCGCCTCCTTCTCGTACTCGAACAGGTTGAACTGGCTCACGATGAAGTAGCTCTCTTTGCCCGCGTGAATCAGCTCTTCCAGGCTGGGATAATGGCGGCGCATGCGGCGGTTCGAGCCCGTGGCCTCGGGATACATGCCGCCCACAAACAAGGCGTAGTCGCCGATGTACTTGCGCAGCGCGCGCTCGGCATCAAATGAGGGCGCCGAGCCGTGCACCGGGTCGGCCGCGGTCAGCATCTCTTCGAGCTCGGCAATCGGCCGGCCCATCTCGTCGCGCACCTTGTAGAGGTTTTCTGCCTCGGCGAACTCGCACAGCAGGCGCGCTACGTAGCCGGTCACATCGGGATCGTGCAAGCCCAGCTTGCCTTCGTAGCTGTTGCGGACCACCTGCTGAAAGAACGGTTCGAGCGGATGACTCTGAGCCTGCATACCCACCTCCTGTGGCCGTGCGCGCACAGCCGGCCTTTCTTCAAAAAGCCTCGGCCGCCTTCCCTGCGCGCATTGCCTGCCGGAGAGCAGCCGCTGCTTCCTTTAAGATGCTGTAACACGGAATCTATCGGAAATATTCTGTTTGGGGTGAGAATGTGCCACTTTCGTTAGTAATTTGGTCCATCCATTGCAAACGGACCTGACACAAAAGAGGCAGCCTGCGGGCTGCCTCTTCGCGTTTCCAACCGTCTAAATTGAGCAAGCGGCCCTGTGCGCGCTTCCTTACACCGCGGCCGGCGCCCGCGATTCGAGCGCCGCCAGCCGCGCCGCCAGCAGTCCCTCAAGCTTCTCCAGCGCCGCAGAGAATCCCTCGATCCCTTCCTTGAGCTTGTCCGTCGCCATCGGGTCCTCCTTGTGCATCCGGTCGAAGGTGGCCTTGTCCATCGCGATTTTCGCAATCGCCATCCCCTTCGCTTTCTCCGGATCGAGCTTGCGCGGCAGCGCGCCCTCGGTCTTTTCGAGCTCAGTCAGCAGCTGCGGCGAGATGGTCAGCAGATCGCATCCCGCCAGCTCGCAGATCTCGCCGATATTGCGGAAGCTCGCGCCCATCACCACCGTCTTGTATCCGAATTTCTTGAAGTAGTTGTAGACCCGCGTCACCGATTGCACGCCGGGATCGTCCGCGCCGTGAAAATCCTTGCCCGTGCTCTTCTTGTACCAGTCCAGAATGCGCCCCACGAAAGGAGAAATCAGCGTTACGCCCGCCTCGGCCGCGGCAATCGCCTGGTGCAAACCGAAGAGCAGCGTCAGGTTGCAGTGGATGCCCTCCTTTTCCAGCACCTCTGCCGCGCGAATCCCCTCCCACGTGGACGCAATCTTGATCAGCACGCGGTCCGTTCCGATGCCCGCCTTCTTGTAAAGACCGATGATCTCCCGCGCCTGGGCAATCGTCCTCTCAGTGTCAAAGGAAAGCCGCGCATCCACTTCCGTCGAGACGCGCCCGGGAACGATCGCCAGGATCTTTTTGCCGAAAGCGATCGCCAGCCGCTTGAAGGCCAGGTTAGCCACGGACTTGTCGCTCGCGCCCTCGCCCAGCTCGTTCTTCGCATCCATCAGCACGCCGTCCACAATCGGCTGATACTGCGGCATTTGCGCAGCTGCCGTGATCAGCGAGGGATTGGTTGTCGCATCCTGCGGCCGGAACTCCTCCATTGCCTCGATGTCGCCCGTATCGGCCACCACCACGGTATAAGTGCGCAATTGCTCCAGCAGATTCTGCGGCATAATCCCTCCTTGGGAAGTCCGAGCGGATTCATCGCCCCATGGCAACAGTTTACCCCTTGTTACGATGCCCGGAATACGGCCCGGTTGCGCCTCAAGGGAAATGACAGTCGGTTGACGTGCAATCGAGGGAATGGGAATCTGCAACTTTCTTTCGCCGCGCTCGCCCCGCCGTGCGCTCAACCGGCTTGCACAAAATTCATGAGCGTTCCCAGTCCCGCCATGCTCACCTCGATGCGGTCGCCAGGCGCGAGCGGACCCACGCCGGCCGGTGTTCCCGTCAGCACCAGGTCTCCCGCCTCGAGCGTCATCACCGCGGTGATGGCGCTCAACAGCTCCGGCGCGGCAAAGATGAAATCGCGCGTCGAGCCCGTCTGCCGCAGCTCGCCGTTCAGCCGCGTCTCCAGCTTGAGGCCCGCGTCGAGATCGAGTTCGTCGCTCACCATCGGTCCTACCGGGCAAAAGGTGTCGAAACCCTTCGCGCGCGTCCACTGCCCATCCTTCTTCTGCAGGTCGCGCGCGGAGACATCGTTGGCCAGCGTCAGCCCGCGCACCACATTGCGCCAGTTTCCCCCGTGCGGAAACCGCCGCGTCCTGCGCCCGATCACCAGCGCCAGCTCGCCCTCGAAGTCCACGCGTTGGGCGAGCGCCGGCAACAGAATCGTCCCTCCCGGCCGGAGCAGCGCCGAAGGCGGCTTGAAAAAGAGGATCGGCTCCGCCGGCGCCTCGTTGCCCAGTTCGCGCGCATGCTCACGGTAATTCCGCCCCACGCAGACAATCTTCGACGGCGTCACCGGGGGCAGCAGATGGGCCGCGCTCAGCGGCATGGGCTCAAAGTCGAAGCGGATGGCGTCGTTCTGCTCCAGCGCCAGCCGGTACTCCATATCTTCGGCCGGCGCCGGCGAAGCGCGCGCAATCCAGAGTTCCCCGCCTCTCTCTTCGAGGGTGCCGTAATGAATCGCGTCGTCGAGCAGAAAGCGGCAATACTTCATCGGGAATCCTCCTCAGGATTGGCCGATCGGCTGTCTTTCACCTCAGGGCCCCAGTTGCGAATTTGGAACCGTCTCCTGCGCCTCGGCCGAGCGTGCGCTCTCGTGTCCCTCCTGGTCGATTGCGCTCACCGCATACGCATACGTGTACCCGGGCGCGACGTTCGCATCGTGAAAACCCGGACCTGCCACCGGCTGCTCGCCGGAGATGCGCTCCCACGCGCCGCATTCACGCGCTGCTGTGAGTTCGCACCGGTACACCGCATAGCCGGCAAGGTCCGTGTCCGTGTTCGACTGCCAGCTCAGGTCGATCGCCGCAGGCGCTCCCTCTTGGGCCGCCGTCGCCACCGCCGCCAGACCCGTGGGCACGGCCGGCGGAAATTCCTGCACCGCATCGATGCGCACCGGCGCCGAAAGCGGCCCCGCAAGTTCCAGTTTCTGGGGCTCGAGCTTCTCCGCGCCCACCGTCACCTCGGCCACGCGCTGCGCCCGGTACACGTAGCTCTCGCCGAAACGGATGTCCTTGTCCAGCGCGCCCCCTGGCCCGCCCGCGGCAACCATCAGATTCTGCTCCACTGCTTCCGGAGGGGCGGCAAGCGGGTTCGCGCCGCGCGTTTCTTCTTTTTTTGCCGGGGGCGTGAGCAGCGTGCGCACGAGCCGCACCTCTGTCAATCCATCCTGTGCCGCCGGCGTCCACTCGAGCAGCACGCCTTCCCGCCGCATCTGCGCGTGCAGTCCTTCCACCGCCGCGGGCGCAGCGCCCGCCGGAACCTCCGCCCCATTCGAAGGCCCTGCCGAGCGCCCCTTCGCATTCACAAGTTCCACATAATAGGTGAGCGCGCGCGGCGCTCCGGAGTCCAGCGCCGTGGGCAGTGTCTCGCTAAACCTGGCATCGGCTCCGGGCGCAAACTTCACGCTTCCTGCCGGCGCGCACCCACCCTCCGCGCTCTCCCGGCGGCAGATGCGCGCCTGGATCGGATCCTTCAACAGGATCTTGTCGGTGTTGCGTTTGGGCATGGTCCAGGAGAGCGTAACCTCGTCGCCGGCGCGGCTCGCCGAGAGGCCGCTCACCGGCTCGGGCAGATGCAGCGAAGGCGGCTGCGGCGCGCCCGGCATCCCGCATCCGGTCACCATGAGTCCGAAAACGCCGAGGGCCAGCGCGCCGCTCAGCGCGGCAGCCGGCCGCTTGGCTCCCGCCATCCGGCTCTGACTGCGCTCCCATCCCATGAGCTACCAGTCTACCGGGTCCGCGCCAGCCTCCCGGCGCGCCGGGCGAGTGGCCAAGCCTTCGTTTACCCCTCGCGCAGTGCCCGGTTCGCATCGAGCCGCGCCGCGCGCGCTGCCGGCAGCCACACTGCCACAAGCGCCACGCCCGCCGGAGGGAGCAAGGGCCTTCACGGGTCGCCGAAGAATTCGATAGGGGGCTTGTAACAGGGGCACGGCTTCAGACGGGCCATAATGGACGCAAAATGAGCATGGGATTCAGTCCCTGCGCGCCGCTCTCTGAGAATCAGCCGCAAATTTGGCAGCTTTCCGCAGCCTCTTCAGCCCCGGTACTGCTCCTCGCTCACCGGCTCCATCCAATCGACCACCCTGCCGTCCATCCGCTCCTGGATGGCGATGTGGGTCATCGCCGTGGTCGCGGTGGCGCCATGCCAGTGTTTTTCGCCCGGCGCAAACCACACCACGTCGCCCGGCCTGATCTCCTCGACCGGCCCGCCCCAGCGCTGCGCCCGCCCGCAGCCCGCGATCACAATCAGCGTCTGCCCCAGCGGATGCGTATGCCACGCCGTGCGCGCGCCCGGCTCGAAGGTCACGCTCGCTCCCTGCGCCCGCGCCGGATCGGCCGCCGCAAACAGCGGATCGATGCGCACCGCGCCCGTGAACCACTCGGCCGGCCCTTTGCCCGAAGGTTGCGAGCCCGCTCGTTTGATTTCCATGGAATTTTTCTCCTGTGATCTCGCCTGTGCTCGTGCTCGCGCTCCGCTCCATTTCGACGCGCGCCCGCGCCCTCGCTCATCGCCCTGTGAGCTGCTCCAGGTGCTCGGGATAGCGGTTGCCCTCAATGGGAATCTGCGCCGCCGCGTTTTCCATCTCTTCAAGATCGCCGCATGTCAACTCGACCTCTGCCGCGCCCAGGTTTTCCTCGAGCCGTCCGAGCTTCGTCGTCCCCGGGATAGGCACGATCCACGGCTTCTGCGCCAGCAGCCACGCCAGCGCAATTTGCGCCGGCGTCGCTTTTTTCTTTTTCGCCAGCGTGCCCAGCAGCTCGATTAACTTTTGGTTCGCCTTCAAGGCCTCCGGCGCAAACCGGGGCAGGCTACTGCGGAAATCCGCCTTCCCGAAGCGCGTGTTCGCATCCATTTTGCCCGTCAGGAATCCCCGCCCCAGCGGGCTGTACGGCACCAGCCCGATGCCCAGTTCCTCGAGCGCCGGAATCAACCCTGCCTCCGGTTTGCGCCACCACAGCGAGTACTCGCTCTGCACTACCGTCACCGGCTGCACCGCATGCGCACGCCGGATCGTCTCCACACCCGCCTCGGAGAGCCCGAAGTACCTAACCTTTCCCGCCTCGATCAGCTCTTTTACCGCGCCGGCCACGTCTTCGATGGGCACCGCCGGATCGACCCGGTGCTGGTAGAAAAGATCGATCACGTCGGTTCGCAGGCGCTTGAGCGACGCGTCGGCTACCTCTTGGATGTGCTCCGGCCGGCTGTCCAGCCGTTCCCACGCCGTACCACTGCTCGCGCTGCCGATCCGGAACCCGAACTTTGTAGCAATCGTCACCCGCCCGCGCACCGGCTTGAGGCCCTCGCCCACCAGCTCCTCGTTCGTATACGGCCCGTAAACCTCCGCCGTATCGAAGAACGTCACCCCGCGATCCACCGCCGCGCGCAGCAGCGTCATCATTTCCTTCTTGTCTTTGGGCTCGCCGTAGGAAAAACTCATCCCCATACAGCCCAGCCCCAGCGCCGAGACCTCCAGGTTGCTTCTGCCCAGCCTGCGTATCTGCATCGATCCTCAATTCCCTCGCTTCGCGTCGGCTGTCCGCGCGCGTGCCCTCATTCCGATTTCAACGAGGCCATGTCGATCGAGAAGCGGTACTTCACATCCGACTTCGCCAGCCGCTCATAGGCTTCGTTCACCTTCTGGATGGGAATCACCTCCACGTCCGACGTAATCGTGTGCTTGCCGCAGAAGTCCAGCATCTCCTGCGTCTCCGCGATGCCGCCGATGATCGACCCCGAAAAACTCCGCCGCCGGAACAGCAGGCCGAAGACGCCGACCGCCAGCGGCTCCGCGGGCGCGCCGACCATGGTGATATTGCCGTCGCGCGCCAGCAGATTGATATACGCGTTGATGTCGTGCGGTGCGGCCACGGCATCGAGAATAAAGTCGAAGCTGCCGGCGTGCTTGCCCATCTCGTTCGCGTCTTTGGAGAGCACCACTTCGTCGGCGCCCAGCCGCAGCGCGTCGTCCTTCTTGCTCGCCGAGGTGGTAAACACCACCGTATGCGCGCCCAGCGCATGCGCAAACTTCACCGCCATGTGGCCCAGCCCGCCCAGTCCCACCACCCCCACCTTCTTGCCCTTGCTCACGCCCCAGTGGCGCATGGGCGAGTAGGTGGTAATCCCCGCGCATAAGAGAGGCGCCGCGCCGGCCAAGTCGAGATTTCCCGGCACGCGCAGCACAAACCGTTCTTTCACCACAATGCTGTCGGAGTAGCCGCCGTAGGTCACGCCGCCCAGGTGCTTGTCAGGGAAGTTATAGGTGAGCACAAAGTTGGGACAGAACTGCTCAAAGCCCGCCTTGCACTCCGGGCAGGTGCCGTCGGAATCCACCATGCAGCCCACTGCGGCCAAATCCCCCGGCTTGAACTTGTTCACCGCCGCGCCCACCCGGGTCACGCGGCCCACAATCTCGTGGCCGGGCACGCACGGATACACGGTCGGCATCATCCCGCTCCACTCGTCGCGCACCTGGTGCAGATCGGAGTGGCAGATACCGCAGAACAGGATCTCGATCTGCACATCGTCTTCAGTGGGATCGCGCCGCGCGATCGAAGTGGCGGCAACCGGCGAAGTGGCGCTCGATGCAGCGTAAGCTTTTGCTTTGTACATGGTTCTCCCTCGGTCTCGACCGGGATGGTTGTCAATCCCATGATGCGCCATCGGACCACAAGGACGCATTAAAGCCGAGTGGACGGGAGACAGGGATCAGGGAACAAGGGATGGAGCATGGGCCTTCAGGCCCATGAATCTGCGACGAAAAATCGAGCGGGCTTTAGCCCCGGCCCAATCCCCGGGTGCCCCAGGTCTCCTGAGAGACCTGGGAAAGCACGGCCCTCAGGGGCTGAAGCCCGGGGTCCTTTTAATCGCCTTTTCGGCACGGATGAATCCGTGCCCTGATACAAGACGCGTCGAGGTGGAGAAGCAGGTCCTTCGACTGCGCAGTCCGCGAGGAGTCGCGGCCTGCTTCGCTCAGGATGACAGACCAAAATTGGGCGGCTGCATTCAGAGGCCTGAAGGCCTCTGCTCCTTCCGAGTCCTCCGCACTCAGGCGGGGTACGCTACGCGCCCTTCGGCAATCGTCCAGCGGATTTTTCCCTGCATCGTCCAGCCGTCGAAGGGGGTGTTCTTGGCCTTCGACTTTGATTCCGAAGCGCGGAAGGTCCATTCGGCTTTGGGATCGAAGACGATCACGTCGGCGTAGCTGCCGACCGTGAGCGTCCCGCGGCCTTTCAGGTTGAGCAGCGCGGCGGGTTGTGCGCTCAGGAGACTCAAAACGCGCCCCAAGGGCAGTTTCCATTCGCCATGCAGCCAGCGAACGGCGAGCCCGAGCGCGGTCTCGAGGCCGGTGATGCCGTTGGGCGCGAGGTCGAACTCGACTTCCTTCTCGTGCTGCGCGTGGGGCGCGTGGTCGGTGGCGATGGCATCGACCACTCCATCCAGAATGCCTTCGATGAGGGTATCGCGATCTTCGAATGACCGTAAGGGCGGGTTCATCTTGGCGTGGGTGTTATAGAGGCCCACGTGCTCCTCGGTGAGCAGGAAGTGGTGCGGAGCGACCTCGCAGGTGACGCGCAGGCCGTTGCGGCGTGCCTGGCGCACGGCGGCGAGCGCGGCGGATGTGGAGAGATGGGCGACGTGCAGATGCGGGCTGAGCTGAGGATGGGTTTCGCGCAGTTCTGCAACCAATCGAATGTCGCGCTCGACGAGATCGGATTCTGCTTCCGTGGGCATGCCGCGCAGGCCGAGACGAAACGAAGTGGGGCCGAGGTTCATGGAGGCGACCCCATTTCCGAAGTGGGTGAGGCGCGTGTCTTCCGCGTGCTGGATGACGGCGACGCCGGCGCGTGCGGCGGCGGCGAGCGACTCGCGCATGACGGAGTCTTTGAGGATGGGACGGCCGTCGTCGGTGACGGCGACGGCGCCGGCGGCCTTGAGGGCGGCGTAGTCGTTGAGGGCTTCGCCTTTGGACGCGCGCGTGGCGGCGGCGATGGGAAAAACCCGAACCTGGGCCCCGCGGTCGGGCGACTGCATCCAGCGCGTGATCTCGGGCGAGTCGTTGACAGGCGTGGTGTTGGGCATGGCGCAGACGGCGGTGAATCCGCCGGCGGCGGCAGCGGCGGTGCCGGTGGCGATGGTCTCCTTGTAAGCCTGGCCGGGCTCGCGCAGGTGTACGTGGAGATCGATGAGGCCGGGGGCGACGATGAGGCCGGAGGCGTCGAGTGTCTGCGCACCGTTCGCGCCTTTGAGCTTGCCGGGCGAGGCGACCTCGGCAACGCAGCCGTCTTGGAGAAGCAGGTCTTGGGGCGCGTCGACGCCGGCGGCGGGGTCGAGGAGATGGCCGTTGAGAATTACGAGGGCGGTCATGGGTGCATTCCCTCGCTTGCGAGCAGCGCCCGCTCCAACACGGCCATGCGGATCGCCAACCCATGCGTGACCTGCTCGAGGATGGCGGATTGCGGCCCGTCGGCGACGCCGGCGGTGATCTCCATGCCGCGGATGATGGGGCCGGGATGGAGGACGAGCGCGCGGGGCGCGTGCGCGGCGAGGCGCTGGCCGGTGAGCTGGTAGGCGGCCTTGTACTCGTCGAGATCGAGCTCAAGGCCGGCGAGGCGCTCGGCCTGGATTCTTAGCATCATCACGGCCTGGGACTGGCGCAGCGCGGTGTCGAAGTCACGGACGATTTCGATGCCGGGGTCCCCAGCGACGGGTCCTTGTCGCTGGGGTGGGATGCCAGGAGATGATTGCGCAGCGACTTCGGGCAGCAGCGGCGGCGGGCCGCAGAGCAGCACGCGCGCGCCCAGGCGCGGCAGCAGCAGCATGTTGGAGCGGGCAACGCGGGAGTGGAGGATGTCGCCGGCAATGGTGAGGGTGAAGCCGGCGAGGGTGGTTGCGTTGACGGGGGAAGCGGGTCCTTCGACTGCGCCATCCCGCACCGCGGGATGGCTTCGCTCAGGATGACAATCGAGAGTAGAAGCGGGTCCTTCAGCTCGGCCGCTCTCGCGGCTTTGCTCAGGATGACAATCAATTGAGCGCTCAGGAGGAAGAGCACGAGAAAAAGCAGGTCCTTCGACTCCTCGCTCCGCTCGTCGCTCAGGATGACAGGTTTTGGTTGCGGGGTCAAA